>JAGQHQ010000003.1 GCA_020431705.1 Candidatus Dependentiae bacterium | reverse complement strand
TGTTCCAGTTGTTCTCCAAGAGCAATGCTGGGTAGCTAAGTTTGTAAGAGATAACCGCTGAAAGCATCTAAGTGGGAAGCTTGTCTCAAGATTAGATACCCCGTATAACTTCGGTTATACATAGTAAGGCCCCTCAAAGACTATGAGGTTGATAGGCTGGGTGTGTAAGTACAGTAATGTATTGAGCTAACCAGTACTAATAGGCCGAGTGTTTTAATTGCGCTAAGAAGTTTTAGTATTTTAAAGATTGCAAAATTGATGACAGGATAGTTTACAGATATTTCTTCACAAGACTAAATTATCTGTCTCTAAAATGTTAAATAGTTTGGAGACAGATTGAAAATTTCTGGTGGGTATAGTTGCAGGGAAACACCCGTTCCCATTTCGAATACGGAAGTAAAGTCTGCAACGCCGATGATACTTGTCTGGAGACGGACTGGAAAAGTAGGTACCGCCAGGTTTAATTAAAAACCCCGAAGATAAACTTCGGGGTTTTTAATTAGGGCACAACAATAGTAGCAATTTTCAATCCATCACTGCTTGCTGCTTGAACTAAACGAGTGATATTTAATTCCTGCTGGTAATAATCTGGTTGTAAGCTAGGAAGATATTTTTCCAAAAATGAACGTTTAAATAAATACATGCCAGCATTAATGTATGAATAATTATGTAGAATATTACCCAACTAAATTACTGTACGCATCAATAGTTGTATTATCAGGAACAATTACACCATCTAAAATAACAAATGGCTTGATGATGCAATTTTTACCTATGGTAGTACCATTATATATATGAACACCTGGATGAATGATTGTATTTTTGCCAATGGTTACATCAACATCAAGATGAATACTGTCAGGTTTTATAAAGCGTACACCTTGATTCATGAAAGATTCAATAATGTTATTGCAGATCATGTGCTCGACATGCGCAAGCTGTTTCAGTGTGTTTACTCCATGAATAGTTTCAAAAGGGACGGCAATAGTTGCAACAGTATGATTATTATCACTTGCGATTTTTACCAAATCAGTAATATAAAATTCGCCGGTTACACTATTTTGCTGTACTTTTTGTAAATGTTTTTCTAAGAAATCACGAGAGATTAAATAGATACCAGCATTTACATATGGATAGTCATGAATATCATACGTAAAATGTTTTGCTTCAATAACTTCTGTTTTACCATCATGTTCTACAATTCTACCGTATTCGATATTTGGATCAACACAATAAGAAGTGACAATACTTATTGTAGCGTCAGTTTCTATATGTTTATCATATAGTGCTTGAATGGTTTCTGTACTTACTAGTGGCATATCTCCATTGACTACCATAATGTTATCCGCTTGTAATGTATCAATTGCGCATAACAGCGCATGGCCGGTTCCTAACTGTTCTTGTTGTTCTGTAAGAAAAACATTTGGAACCTTTGCCTTTGTGATAATATCTGCAACGATTTCTTTTTTGTAACCAACTACTAATGTTATTGGCATGTCTAGCTGGGCTAATGGTGAAATAACATGTAAGATCATTGGTAACCCACAAATAGGTGCACTGAGCTTACTATAGTCAGTATTGAATCGGCGAGATTTTCCAGCTGCTAGTACTACACCGTGTAGATTTTCAATAGTTTGGGTAGATGTAAACAATGTAAGTAATATAGAAAATGCATATGTTATTTTTTTCATAAAGAGTCCTTTTTTTATAAGGTATAGATTAAAGCAGTGTATATAACGCATGTATGTGTAAATATGGATTTAATTCTAGGATGTTCGGTGGTAATTGCAATTTGTTTGGTTTGAAACAGTTGAAATCACGTGCTACAGTCATGACTATGATGATGAAATGTTATTTTTTTATACGAGCATTTATTCTTTCTTTTTTTTGCCAAGTAGGATGGCGTTTGTCGTTTTCTATATTATTTCTATTATTTTTTAACTCGCTGTATGCGCTTAAGATTCTAGTTGTAGTTGGTACATTTCCACTTATTTGTGAGACTGTTATTTTAAATCAAATTACTGGTTTGATTGATAATGGGCATGATGTATATATCTATGCTCGAAGAAAAGGCAATATCAAAAAAATGCAACCAGATGTTAATCGCTATCAGCTCCTAAATCGCGTTTACTATAAAGCATATCCAAAAAATATTAATACATATGATGTTATCCTTGCTCAGTTTGGCCCTCGAGGAACGGATTTCAGAAAGATTAAAGAAAAAGGTTTTACTGGAAAGTTGGTTACTTGTTTTCGTGGATCAGATATTACACGAGATGTTCCAAAACACATAGATCGTTATCAAGAATTGTTTGCAAATGGCGATCTATTTCTTCCTGTTTGTGATTATTTTAAAGAAAAGCTCATTTGCTATGGATGTCCTGAGCAAAAAATTGTTACTCATTATTCGGCAATTGATTTAGATCATTTTGTATTTAAGCGAAAAAAATTGTCTGAAGATGGAATAATTCGTATTATTTCTGTGGGAAGATTGGTTGAAAAAAAAGGATTTGCATACTTAGTCAATGCCATATGGCTGTTGGTAAAAAAGTACCCTAACATACAGTGTACTATTGTTGGCGATGGCCCCTTATATTCGAGACTTGATAGACGAATCAAAAAGTTTAAGTTAACAAAACATATTACTGTTTCTGGATGGGTAACTCATGAAACACTCATTGAATTATTTGAACAATCAGATATTTTTGTATTGCCGTCTGTGACCGCAAGAGATGGAGATAAGGAAGGTATACCAAACACGCTTAAAGAGGCAATGGCTTTTGGTTTACCAGTTATTTCTACATATCATGCTGGCATACCAGAATTGATTGAGCATCATGCTACGGGATTACTTGTACCTGAGAAAAGTGCTGATGTATTGGCGACAGCTATTGAATGGCTAATAACACATACCGGTTGTTGGAAAAGTATTACTCATGCTGCACGAATAAGAATTGAGACGTATTTTGATGCAAAAAAGAACAGTATACAGTTGAGCGAACTTCTTGAACAACTATACAGAATGTAAAAGGAACAGTAATGCGCGCAACTAATAGGATTGCTAAATATGTAATGAGTAGATGGTATAGAGTAGTATTATGTATATGTCTTTTTTTTGTAGTTAATAGCGTACAATGTAAGAGACGTCTCAAAATATTGATGATTGTTACAAAATTTCCATACAGTTTGCAAACGTTTATAATAAATCAAATCGAGGGGCTCATTGAACGTGGCCATGATTTGTACATTCTTGCTGAAAAAAATGTAGATAAAAAATTGCCACCGCAACTTATGAAATATAATTTTAGCGGTAAGGTGTTTTTTGGTAATATACCAAGTGGTTACAAACAGTTTGATATTATTTACGGTCAACTTGCATCTCATGGAAAACGTTGTTTGAAATTAAAACAAGAATGTGGGTTGAATGCGAAATTGGTAGTTAGCTTTCGTGGTTATGCAACAACGGTTTTTTTAAAAAAAAATCCCCATATATATGACGATGTTTTTCAACAAGTTGATTTATGCTTACCAGTATGTGACTATTTGAAAGAGTATCTTATTTCATATGGTTGCCCAATAGAAAAAATTACAGTTATGCCTTCGGCAATCAACTGTGATCAATTTGTACCATACAAAAAATCATTTGGAAGTAAAAGAAAAATAAAAATAATTACTGTAGCTCGGCTTGTAGAACAAAAAGGACTTATCTATAGTATTGATGCAGTTGCACGTCTTACTAAAGAGCATCCTAATGTAGAATATATAATTGTCGGTGATGGTAAATTGAAAAAATTGTTGGAAAAACAAATAAAAATGCTTGGCATGCAAGGTACAATACATTTAATTGGTGAAAAAAGTCATCTTGAAGTGGGTGCACTTTTACAGTCATCAGATATTTTTTTGCTCGCACCAATTACTTCCCAAAATTATGCGCAAGAAGGTATTCCTAATGCGCTCAAAGAAGCAATGGCTTGCCAATTACCAGTTGTTAGTACATTTCATGCTGGTATTCCGGAAGTTGTTGAGCATGGTATTTCTGGGTTTTTAGTGACAGAGCAAAATGTTTTTGGTTTGGTTGATCGGCTGAGCTATTTAATTTCCCATCCTGAATTGTGGCATATAATGGGTAAGGCCGGTAGAGAAAAAATTTTAGCAACGTATGAAAAAGAAATGCTGAATGATAAGCTGGAGCAAATTTTTTTAGACTTATGTAGCCATATCATATGAAAACGGTGCTTACGATTTTAATGTTAGTTCCTATTTTTCCTAAGCTTTCTGAAACATTTATACTGAATCAAATTACTGGATTGATTAGCAGGGGACATCGTGTCTTTATACAAGCAAAAATTCCTGGCGATATAACAAAAATGCATAGCACAGTTGCCAAATATGATTTGATAAACAAGACATACTATAATACATGGCCAGATATGAACAGTATAGATATTGTTATTGCGCAAACAGGAATGCGTGGTGCCGACTTTGTAGCAATAAAAGATGTACTTGGCTTTAAAGGAAAATTGGTTACTTTTTTTCGCGGTGTAGATGTAAGCAGAGCGCTTTGCTCTCATCCAAAAAGATACACAAATTTATTTAAAAAGGGTGATTTGTTTCTATCGGTTTGTGATTTTTTTAGAAAACGACTTGTTGTGCATGGATGTGATTTACAAAAAATAGTAGTTCATCACTCTGCAATTGATTGTAACTTGTTTAGTTACAAGACAAAAAAGTTAGTGTCGGATGAGTCTATTCGTATAATTACCGTTGCGCGATTTGTTGAAAAAAAGGGTATTGAATATGCGCTGCAAGCATTTGCACAGGTTGTGAAAAAATATCCAAATGTAGAATATCATCTTGTCGGTGACGGCCCTCTTGAAGATAAGTACAAAAAAATTATTCAGCAGTTAGATATTGAAGAGAGTGTTATTTTTCACGGTATGTGTACGCAGCAGCAGGTTTACGACTTGTTGGATCATTCGCATTTTTTTGTTTTACCCTCAGTAACAGGTGTTGCAGGAGATCAAGAAGGAATTCCCAATGTGCTTAAAGAGGCAATGGCATGTGGATTACCGGTTATTAGTACATATCATAGCGGTATTCCTGAGTTAGTGCAGCATGGTGTGTCGGGTTTGCTGACGAAAGAGAAAGACAGTCAGGCGCTTGCAGAATATATGTTATACCTAGTTGAACATCCTGAATGTTGGCCAGTTATGGGAGCTGCCGGTAGACAAAGAGTGGTTGAGGAATTTGATAAGGAGCGTGTTAATGATGTACTTGAACAAATTTTGTATAAACTGTGTTGCTAATTTTTTCTTTCGTACAAAAAAAAATAATCTTACGTATGTGTTTATGATGTGTGCTATTGTTTTTACTATTGATGCAAAATATACAATTACTCAGATGCCTATTATTGATCGTAGTACAATTGAGTTTACCAATATTATGCAAATTTCTATTCCCAAGTGTGGTACACATTTGCTTTCAAAATGCTTAAAGTTGCTAACAGGTCGTAATATTTATATGTTTGTGCCCGGTAGATTAAAGCCTTATGCGCATTACCATGCATCGCCTGAAGATATTAAATTACTCACAAAATTGGCATTTGATGGTTATTGGGTGAGTCATCTTGTGTATACGCCAGAGCGCGCGCAATTGTTAGCAGCGGCTGATTGCGCAAAGTTTTTTATCTACCGCGATCCACGAGACCAACTTATATCATTTATTTTTTATACTCGCATGCGAAAAAATGTGTGGCCACAAGCAAATGATATGACAATGAATGAGCTTATTTTTGATTTAATGACTACGAGCAAAGCTATGACAAATGATCCTCCAGGATTCGGTATTGTGGGATTGTATAAAAACTATCTTGCTTGGATGAATGTACCAGGAATGCTTTCTATTCGTTTTGAAGATTTAATTGGGCCCGATGGTGGTGGAAATCAACAAGCGCAAGATAGAACAATACAGCAAATTGCAAAGCATATTGGATTGAAGCTATCTCGGGAACAACTTGAACATGTCAAAAAACAACTTTTTGGTGGTACTGGTACCTTTCGCAAAGGAGTCATTGGGCAATGGAAGAGGTATTTTACTGATGAGCATAAAAAAGTGTTTAAAGAAGTTGCTGGGCAGCTGTTAATTGATCTCGGTTATGAAAAAGATATGGAGTGGTAATGGTTCCCTTAAAGATATTATTTCTTGTACAGTGTTTTCCGATGGTAATACAAACATTTTTTATTAATCAAATAAGTGTACTGAAAGATTACGGTCATGATGTTACTATTCTTTCATTACGTCAAGGAACGAAAAAGAAACATGATTTGGATCAATATGACTGGAGTTCTAAGTTGTTTTATACGGTATTGCCAAAAGAGTGTAATAATTTTGATATTATCTATGCGTCATTAGGAGAGCTTACGCCTGTTGCAATGGATCTAAAAAAACGGGGCGTGAAGGGAGAACTTGTTGTTGGTTTGCACGGGTCAGATGCGAGCTCTGTATTTAGAAAAAATCCACACTGCTATGACGAGTTGTTTGATAAAGTGTCATTATTTTTACCTGCATGTGATCATTTTGCGCAACGATTGATAAAACATGGATGTCCACCAAACAAGATTGCCGTGTTACATGCTACTATTGATACAAAGTTATTTACGTTCAAAGAACACGTTCCTAATCTGGATGGTTCGGTTGGGCTTATCACCGTTGCACGTTTGGTAAAAAAGAAGGGGTTAGAATATGCAATTAGAGCTGTTGCCCGATTGATGAGGGAAAACAGCAAATTGTCGTATACAATTGTGGGGCATGGAAATATGCAATCCAAATTACAAAAGTTGATTGATGATCTCGGTATGCATGATCGTATTATATTGGTTGGTTACCAACCGTACGATAGGGTTGTACAGTTTCTTGATGCATCACATATTTTTGTTTTGCCGTCAATAACAACTGAGGGCGGCGGTGAGGAAGCAACACCCAACAGTATAAAAGAAGCTTTTGCGACGGGATTACCGGTAGTTGCCACTTATCATGCTGGAATTTCAGAATTGGTGCAAGATGATGTTTCAGGCTATTTAGTTCCGGAAAAAAATGTTGATGCGCTTACTGATCGTCTAGGGTATCTTATTGCACATCCAGAATTATGGGACCGGATGGCGTATGCTGGTTATCAAAAAGTTTTATCTGACTATGAAAAGCATAAAGAAAACAAAAAGCTTATTGCTTTTTTGTATTCAATAGTACTTCAACATGGTCAATAATCAATTTTTCACCACTCCAGACGTAATGCATTGGATGAATTACAATGATAAAATTATTGAGTAGTTGTGCGATAGTTGAATATGAGGAAGAGGGGCGAATCAAACAGTCAAAACGTGTCATATTGAACAAATCTTCAAGTACATTGAGCTTGTGACTGTTAGTTCCCTTTCTACAATCAAAATGAATACGAGGATTATTCAGTTTTTTTTTGTATCTTTCCATAATGGCTATAGGCTGTTGATCATCAGTAAAAATATAACAGTATAAATAATGATGTTTATATTGATGAGCTATCTTCTTTATTTGCTCTATGTAATAATCATCTGGTGGAAATTTAAGTGGCCAACGCTGGTCCGCGTATTGTACTGTCTTTGAAAATAATGGTGCGTCATATCCACCACCTTTACGAACATGAACTGCAACTGAGATTGTACTATTAGGTATTTGAGGAAGATTGAGTTTTTTTTTAGGTTTAATTAGACATCGCAATGTATCTAAAAATATTTTATCGTTTATTTGTGGTCGTGTTATACGTTGCCACTCTTTAATTTTAAAATGTATATCAATTACATAAAGTGTTGATTCGAGGTCTATTATATCCTCTTCACTTGCACGATGTAAGTATACTATGTGGTTTCGTTTTCAGGCATATATTGTTTTTCAATGTCATGAAGATTTAACTGCTCTGAATACGGGAATGGTTTATACAAAAAGTCAATGGCATATTTATGTGCAACCCATTTTGCCTTTGCATATTTAATAATATGATCACCAGTTCTGCCCCGTACTGTTGTGTAAGTTATGGCACTTTTTGATTGTAAAGCGAATGAGAAAAAAAGAAGGAACATGGGGACATAGTGTGTATATTTCATGATATATACTCCTTTGAGCAGCTATTCAAACAAATTATAATATGATAGGTCTGTATAAGTATAAAAAAAGGAAAGATGTGAATTTAAGAACTTTCTTTGTCTATGTTTTTACCTTGATCTTGTTTTATTCTTTCTTTTTTTCGATGTATGCGATAGATAGAGGAAATCTAATTGAATCAATGGTCATAACAGAGCATCGTCTTGATGTTTTTGTTAACAAACATTTTAAAAAAAAATATTTAAATGACGATTTTTTTGTTGAATATCAAGATGATATTGATCTTACTAAGCTTGATCGTTCCTTGTTAATATTGCCCTTCATTATGAATGTGTTTTCAACTATTTGCATATCAGGTGATACGTATTATATAGATACAATTGATGCGGATACATACCGTTCGCTACAAAATCTTAACAATCTATATAAAGTCTTGTTTCCGCGTACAACGTGGAATGGTAAGTTGATTGCAAAAAACGTAGTAATCAATAGGCCTGAGAATAAAAAAATTGAACAGAACAAAGATCATATTGCGATCATGTTTAGCGGTGGACTTGATTCAGTTCATACTTCCTTGATGCATGAAGCGGGGAAGCAGTTGTTGATTACCGCATGGGGGCAACCAGATTTAAAGTGGTATCAACTAGAGCGATGGCAGCGCGCAAAACAATTATTCCAATCATTTGCGTCTCAAAGAAATCAGACACATACATTCTTTCGCTCAAACCATCACACTTTTTTGAACTATACTGTACTTGATAATTTAACACCAGAAATTAAACGGTGGTGGATGTATGCAATTCTAGGGCCATGTTGGGCAGGGTTGGCCGCACCGATAGTTGTAACACACGGCTATTCTATACTATTTGTATCATCTGCAGTAACGTGGGACTATCCTTATCTTTATGGCACCTGTCCAGTTGTTGATGATGCTATTTGTTTTGCGGGTATTAAGCTTCGCCATTACGGATTTGATAAAACTCGTACTCAAAAATGTGATGATATCCAGAAGCAATGTAAAGTTAATGATATTTCATTGCCGATTCTTCGTATTTGTCCGGGATTTGATTATACAAATTGTTGTTTGTGCGAAAAATGCATGAGAACAATGGCTGAGATTCTTGTCTCAGGGGGTGATTTAGTATCATTTGGCTTTAATATTGATCGTACATATGCAGTAGCTCGAATTAAAAAGAATTTTGTGTATGATCTCATATTAAAAGGAAAAAAAAATTATACATCGGTATGGTTTTGTCAGCAAATACAGAAAAACTTAGAGAGTCGATTCTCTAGCCACAAAGAAGAACTTTCTGATCTAAAATGGCTTTTAGATATTAATTTTGAGCCAATAGCAAAACAAAAATCAAAAACTAAAATTAAGGTAAACTGGCGTAAATTGTATAAAGAAACGGAGTATTCTCGTTGTGTATAAAAAATTTTGTTGAAAGAGTTATATGAATATAAAAAGGTATGTCCTACTATATATAGGACTGTTGAATATATATATTTTTGCTCAAGATCAAGATCTGATTAAACAAATTCGTGTCACAGATCATCGTATTGACATAGTAGTAAATTCAGAGTTTAAAAAAGCATATCTGAGAGATGATTTTTTTGCAGAATATAATAACGATATTAATCTCAAAGGGTTAGATGAATCATTACTTATTATGCCATTTATTATGCAGGTTATTTCACTGGTGTGGATTTCTGGTAAGTATTACTATATAGATTCGATGGACTATCTACTCTATAAGTCACTTAAAGTGGTAAAAGAAGTATTTGAGCATTTGTATCCAAATACACAATGGTGTGGAGAGCTTATTCCCAAAAAGTTGGTTAATAATGCTGATATGTTTGTCATGCATAAAAAAAATAATGAAAGCATTGCGTTAATGTTTAGTGGTGGTCTTGATTCAACCTGCATGTCATTGCGTCGTCTTGAAAAAAAACAGCTATTGGTTACTGCGCGTGGCCACAGTGATATGCCGCTTGATGATGATCAGCAATGGAATGCGGTGTACAAACGTATTGAAGATTTTGCTCAGTTATATGGGCATGAGGTTAGTGTTGTTCGTTCAAATTATCGCAATTTTTTACGGCGTGGTTATTTGCATAAACTTTCACCAGACATTACTTGCTGGCGACTTGATGCAGTAGAAGGGCTTGGATGGATTGGGCTTGCGGTGCCAATTTTATTGAGCAAGGGTTATAATACATTATTAATTGCTTCTTCACTTACGTGGGATTGCCCCTATCAGCATGCGCCGATGCCACTAATTGATGATAATGTGTTCTGTGCGGGTTTGACGTTTCAACACGCAGATTTTGATTTGCAACGTGTGCAAAAAGCTGAATTTATTACCGCGTTGTGTAATGCCTATAGTATACAGAAGCCATTTATTCGTGCCTGCCAAAAAGATAAGGTTGGTAATAATTGTGGGAAATGTGAAAAGTGTATTCGTACTGCAAGCTGCTTTATTGCTGTTGGCGCATATCCAAATGAATATGGTTTTGATGTGACATCTAAGCGTCTACAAAAATATCTTTTTTCTTTGATTAAACGAGGTGAACTGCAGCTATCCCGATTTAATTTCTGGCATTATCTATGTATACAAAAGTATATGCAAAAAAATATTGATATCGTGCCTCATGAGTTAAGGATGTATGCCAAAGATTTTCTTTTGATTGATTTTCAAATATATAATAAGGATGCTGGTAATTGTTTTATTCCTATAAATTGGCCTGATTTTACGCATTTGTATTCAGCAATTCCACAATATCTATTAACCTGAAAAGTGTTCTGTAGTAGTTATTTTTTACCTCTCTGAGAGCCTTTTGACGGACAATCGTCTTTCTAGTACCTTTTAGAAGGTAAATAAAAGTTTTTATTTTAGGGGGAATTTATATGAAAAAGATATTAATTTTGTCACTTGTTTTTGCGGGTGGACTTTTGACTGCTGTGAATATGGCGTATGCGATTAATTTTGCGGGACAAATTGGAAAAACTTTTCAATCAAATGAGTGTAAAATTCATAAAGACTTAAAAAATAATTGTCCAGATAAACAAGCAGTCGTGTCTCGTGGTGGTCAATTAATACATCTTTCAGATTTTGGTATTGTTTGGATAAAAGGACAGTTGGCATATTTGGAGCAGTATACATATTGGAGCTGGGTTGAATTTAAAAATACGAAACCATATAAAAATTATGTAAGTGAGTTTGAACACATATTAAAGGGTGGAAATTATATTTCTCCAAAAGATTTTGTGAAATATGTGTTGCCATTGTATACACCAAAGATGAGAAACAAGTATAGTTTCTATTCTCCATTTCCATATAAAACAACTAATGACAAATATTATGATGGATTGCCATATGGTGATCCAGAAAAGATTGCGGGTGTTTACTGGAGATTAAATAAATATCTTGGTAAAAAACATCCATGGTATTACACAAGACTTAGTGCAAATGGTATTATGACATGTAGCAGAAGAGATGAGTTACATAATATATGTCGGAAACATGGTTTTAATGTAAATGGAAAAAGCGGTGTGCTAACCATTGCAGCTAAGAAAAAAAGATTTTAACGGGTATAACAATAATCATTACTTATTCAATTGCTTCCACCACAACACAGAAATACTCAGTACAAAAATGCTTGCAAACAAATGCGCAACAAGTGCCATTGGATATGCATTAAATACTGCTTGTTGTGCTAATCCTGCAATAGTAGTGATACCAACAATGAGTGGTATTACTGTGTGGTCAAAGTGAATAATAAATGCATAAAGTATTGTAATAACGGTGCCAAGAATTATGCCAGAAATAACCCAGAAGGTATAATCTGTTGGCATTTGCAATCCAGTAACAATTAGTGTGAAGATAATCAATACAAAAGCGCCGATAAATCGGTTTCTTGTAAATCCTGATGTCCATTGATCAATTGCTGTGCATAACAATAAAAATAACGATGAAGCAAATGTTAATTTTGTCAGTGCGGTAATTGTTGGTGCAATAATAGGAAAATAGTTTCCAAGTGCGGTGTAATCCGCCCATAGCGGTTCGAGTGATGGTCCAAAGTATGAAAGTGTCGCTTGTAGGCCAGCAATGAATGTACCTAAACATAAACCAGTGAACAATGAACTAATTTTATTGTACAGGGTATAGCGATGTTTAATGCCAAGGGTAAGGGCGACAACGAGCGCAACAATCGCACTACGAATTAACGCATAAATTGCGCCAAACCCAAAGGTGCGAAATACTTGATTATAAAATGGTTCGCTTGTATTAAATGTGGTAATAATTTGTGGCCAACTATTGAATAAGCTGCCGATAAATAATGTAAAAATACCCAAAAAACCAATTAAGAAATAATAGGAAGAAAAATTGCCGGTACTCCAGCGAAACAACGAGATACTAAAGCCAAGTAAGAATAATGCATAAATTAATAGGTTACATAGATTACTGATAACTTGACGGAACGTATTTTTTTTCCGTTCTTCACGTTCCCATTCTTCTGGTATATGAATATAGCGGTATGCGTCATTTACAGTATCTCCTGCAACAGAAATGGCGATACGCGCTTGTCCGGTTTTAAGTGGATAATTTTTCTCATCAGAGAACTCGAATATCCAGTCTTTACGCATGGGATGTTTTGTAGCTATAGCGGAAATTTCTTTTAGTTGCATGTGATCTAAATTAAAGTAATTTTTGAGCTCATTATGTACAATAGTACGAGCTTGTTCTTCTTCAAGGTGCGCTCCAGATCGCGTTTCAGGTAATTGATGCCTTGTTCTGATGATGTTACCATCGTGTCCAATAAATGTTTGATATTCTTCTGCTCGTTCAATAATTGGGCCGGTAAATTTTACAAAACGAGTCATCCAGTGGGGTGGCATAAGATGTGTATTCAAGAAATTATTATATACTTTTTCTTTTCCTTCTTGCCATATAAATCGGTGTTGTGTTTGTGAGGTACTGTGCTTGAAATGCGATTGTACACTGTTGAGTGCAGACCATGACGTATTAAGGTCTGTTGTGTACTGATTTTTGACAGTGGTTTCAGCAAGGTTTTGTGTATTTTGTTTTGTAATGGTGAGTGCTGGTGCGTGTTGCTTAAACTGTGTAAATCTAATATAGCTAGCACACCCAAGACCTCCAAAAACAAACAATACATATACTATTTTTTTGGAAAATTGAATGTGTTTTTGTTCTATGTAAGTGTGAGGCTTTTGTGATTCGATGATTGGTTGCCATGAACTATTGTACACGGCATCAGTAAGTGTGCTCCAATTTTTATTACGTATCCAATAATAAGCAATTATAAAAATTGGAATAAGAGAAAGAATAATAATTAATAGCTGATTGGCACGTGCACTTGATGCAGTAGAAATAAACAGTGGAAGTGAAAACCATACAATATCATATATGACGTGCATAATCACAGATGGTAACAGGCCAAAGGCCAAATAAATACCACCGAATATAAATGATGGTAAGATGAGCTCTACTAATCGTGCATATGCTGGTTGTGCAGGATAATTTGCGTGTGCGGCGCCAAAGATAATTGCTTGTAATATAAAAGAAAAAATAACCCACCACTTTTTTTTGCCAAATCGTTTACCAAGTAGTGCTGCGCTGGCAAGTGGAACTGCTCGAAACAAACATTCTTCCCAAAAACCAGCTTTTAGCGAGATTGCAATGGAGCTGAACCACGGAAAATAGTTTGATAAAATATTTGGGTCAAGCAGTTGAGATGATGGTGTCCACCATCCCAAATATTGTTGAGTAAATGCATATAGAGTAACGATATAGGCCATCATAATTGGCACAAGTAAATAACCAGTGACTGTTCTGCCAAAAATCTCAAATGAGTTTGCAATGTTTTTTTCCCACACACGCCAAAACTGAGGATGATGACCAAACGCTTTCCGTGTTAGACTTTCTGCTGCCATAAAAGCAATGGTATATGAGAATGCTGAATATATTAGTGAGTGTAAATTATTTACAATATACTGCAGCAAAAATGTATGCATTGGAAGAGCGGTATCATATATCATCCATGCAAGGGGTAGTTGGTTGAGAGCAACCAAGAATTGTAAGAAAGCAATAAGAGCACCCCAAAAAAGTGGAAGTTGCCATATAGCCCATCCACTTCGCAATAAGAAAAATAGTCCAATGATACAGCCAAGAATAGTATATAGAATTGTTACCGCCATACTTGCAGCAGAGGAAATACTAATATTTGCAGAACGCATTTGTTGATAACGCAATAAGAATGCTTCCGGTACATGCACAAAGTGACTAAGTTCGGTGAACTTGTCGCCGCTTACACGTAAGCGCAAACGATAAAATCCATCACCAATTTGTATGTCGTGACGTTGATATACAAAAGTGTGATCGCCTCTTCCACTTGGACGCATTTCTTTTGATGCTTCAACAAGTTTATACTTTTTTAAATCAATGATCCAATCTTGTGTTGCGTATTGTTCTGCTATTTTTTGTGCTTTTTCTTTAGTGATATTTGCTCCTGGAGCATTTTCTGAAAGTGTTTCATAAAATCCATATGGTTTACCTTCTGGTGTAAAATGTGTTGTGACTTCATGTGGTTCGAATTCTTTAAAGTGGCGTGTTTGCCAAGTATACGGTATGTATAGTTTTTGCTCCATCATATCGACAAACGCTTTTTTACCGCCCGCTTCAAGTTCTACAAATGTTTTGACAAGATAATCTGTCTGGAAGGATGTTGTTTGTTGGCTTTGATCAGGGCCTAAGTGATATTTTTTTGTTAAAGTGGCGCTTTCTGTTAATGCTCCTGAGCGATTCATTTTTAGATCAATAGTTACTAGTGGAAAAGCGCGAGGAAAGTAGCGAATTGAATAACCAATACAGACGAAGCTGATTGCGGTAAATAATAACCAGAATGAGCGCTTATTAATCAGGCGACATGCGTGTGCCATTTAATCATCCTTATGTAAATAAATGCTTTTTTTCAATGCCTCTACAGTTTGAGTAGTATTATTGTATTTTATCAGTGTAACAAGAAAATCTTATTTTTGTATGAGATTACGTTTTTTTTGAACGATTAGAAAGGTGCTGATTACATTATACCGATTATGGGGCATTGCAAGTTATTCTTGCTCTTTCTGCATAGGACACTCTTTCTATCAGTTGAGTTATGTGATGTTGTGGAATACAGGATTTTAAAAAATTAACAATTAAGATTAAACTATTGATATCCCGTGTATAAAATATTTATAATTGAATTAGTGTTGGGCGAGTGTTATTCTGCAAATTAAGGGGTGAATTATCAAATAAATTAAGCAATACGGGTGAGGATATTTATGAATATAGTGAGAAAATTTTTTTTAGTTATAGGGCTTATAGCAATAGCTTTTGGTGTTTGTGTGCCTTCGCAAGATCCTTTTATTGTACCAAATACGACAGAAGATAAGGTAGCAGCTGAAAATATTATACAAGATGCTCAAAAGCTTAAAGGATCGAGTCAATCTCATACTCATTTAAATAATTGGTATATTCAAAAAAAATTAAGAGAAGAGCATGGTCTTAGTCGTAATAATCATGTAATTAATGCTGCGCTAACACGAGAAATTGAACTTGCAAAGCAAGGGTATGTAGTATTCTATACTGCGGTTCCGTATATGCGACTTTTTCAAGATATAACAAGAAAAATGTACAAGGCCGTGGTGGGAAAAATCGGGGCATTACAAGAAAAAGCGTTTCAATTTATTCGATATACGTATGATGATCCTATATATAAAAAATATCGAGATGTTCAAGAGTTCCTGTATGACGAGATTAAAAAAGAGGGTATTATTGATGATAATGAAATACGCTTGAGAACAATTCTGGTGTCAACAAATATTGCTTTTTTTGGTAACATTGGTTTTTCTGGGGAGTCAACATATAACTATTTTAATAATCCACAACCTTGGGTATCGGCTAATCCTGAGTGGTTGCGAGCATCGCTACAATCTTTTGGTTATTCAGAAAAGTTTTTATCAGAATTGATGAATTTGGCGGTTGACATAGTTACCGACACTGGTGATATATTTCAAATATTTGTGCCAATTAATATGGTTGATAGGGTAGGGTATCTCTCGTGGAGACAGGGTATTCCATTTGACTTTGATTTTATTTCAAAAATGTTTGAACGTGAAAATATGACGTTTGGTAAAGGAGATCTTATTTTTGGCCAAGAAATTATCGATAAAATAGCTGCATTTAAAGCCAAGTATAAAGCTAAGGATCCAGAAGCAGTTCAGATGGTTAAAGAGCTACTTGAAAATGTTAAGAACAAGAGATATTTCTTAAGTGCATTTTTAGATAATTATAAAAAGGGCACATTGGCGCAGTATAAAAATAGAGTTCTTAACTTTTACCAAGCACGACTTCTTATTGGACCTTGGATGCTCGATCCAAGAATGGGGCTGAAAATTTATCGCTATTCAACTCTGGGTGAAGAAAGAGAATTGATGTATAAGGAGAGATTGAAAGAAATATTTAAGAGAATGGAACAAGAAAGGCAAGAAAGATTGATGAAATATCAAGGAAGAATGGTACCTACAGTTGCTTAAAAAATAAGGGGATATGGGATGCAGAAAAAGGGGATAATTGCCTTTTATTTAGGGTTATTTAATTGTTTGTTTGTTTTGGTTTATGCAGCACCAGAAGATGTTGCGATTATTAATCGTCTTTTAAGGCAGATAAGTGAGGACAAAGAGGTTGGTTTTACTCAATCACAAGCACACATGAGCGTTCAAGATAATCAAAGAAATCTTAATAGATTGAGTGATGTTGCAAGAAACGAACAAAATATACAACAAGCATTCCAACGTGAGCGAGAATTTAAAAGTTCATACTATATATTTTATACAGCGATTCCTTATATGCACCTTTTTCAAGATGTGACAAGAAAGATGTATAGACGCATTTTTGGTAAAGTGGGTGCATTGCAAAATAAAGCATTCCAGTTCATTCGCTACAATCTTGCTGACCCGACATACAATACAGCACGTTTTACTGGTGCAGCGAAGACACCAATTAAGAGATTTTTAACAGATGAAATTCAGCGAAGTGGTATGATTGATGATAATGAAATAAGATTAAAAACAATTTTAGTTTCAACCAATTTAGCGCTTTTTGCAAATCTTGGGATGACAGGTGAATCGACATGGTTTTTTTTCAATAACCCTCAACCTTGGGGTGAAGTTCGTCGCGATTGGCTTGAGGAATCGATAAAGTCTTACGGTTATTCAACTCAATTTATTGATGAGATCATTTCTCTTACCGAATATTTAAAAGATGAAGAAGGTAACTTGGGTAGCGATCTTTTTCAAATTCTTATACCAAAAGATTTAATTGATCAAATAGGATATTTATCTTGGCGTCTTGGTATACCGTTTGATATTGAACTTATTCCTAAAATACTTGGACAAGATGTATATGGTCTTTCATTTTTGGAATTGAAAAACTCATTAATGAAATTTAGGGAAGAATATCACCGAAAAAATCCAGAAGTATTTGCTACTGTAAGCGAGGTAATACGTAGAATAAATGAAGGATATTACGATCTTAGTTACCATCTTGAGCGTTATATTACTATACCAAGTAAAATTCGCATGCTTAACTATCGTCAGGCTCGTTTACTTATTACTAATGATATTTTACTTAATCCCGTAAGTGGTATTCGTGTGTATCGTTACAACAACTTAAATCAAGAAAAAGAAAAAGTTTATAAGGAGCGCTTGAAAGAAGTAATTAACAGAATGGAACAAGAACGTAAAGATAGAATTGGCGTAAAACGTTAATATGTAAGTCAAATGTGAGTTAATATGAAAAAGAAAGCCTTACTTTTTTCGGTATTTATTTTCTTATCGGGCATTACTATCTTATTGAGTGGTAAAAAGCTTGATAAAAGGGTGAATGCTGGTGTTCTTCCCTATTGTTATGATTGTAATGGAGTTGCGTATTTTTTGATTGGTAAAGAACCAAGCAAAGTATGGGCTGATTTTGGTGGAAAATCAGAAAAAAAAGATTCTAAGCCACTTGCTACTGCATTGCGAGAGTGTGCAGAAGAAACACGATATGTGTTTGGTAAATATGCGTATGGTTTAGATAATCTTGAACAAGGGGTAAAACAAGAAAAAAAATATATATATGCTAGTAATAAATATATCAAGTCCAGATTAAAAGCAGTGGCAACTCATCCAAAGAGGTACTATGAGATGTATTTGGCAAAGGTTGATTTTATACCAGCAGATGTATTCAAACATGCATATAAAAACAAAGACTATGATAAGAAAAGTTATGCATGGGTGCCCGTTACTCAGTTCATGCAAGCCATCAAGGAATCGACCAATAGGGATGAAACATACTATAGGACTAAAAAAATTAGGCGTCAACTATACGATATTTTAATAGCGTATCATAATCAAATTTTAAATCTTATTTATCCGCATCAAACAAAGATAAAAGCTCATACACGCTAAAAAATCTTTTTACTACGCATTGTGATTGTTCTATTTTTTGGTTTTTGGCAACAAGTAATTGTTTGATACCAAATTTTTGTGCTTCTTTTACGAAGGTGCTTATTTGATTTACCGGTTTAATGTGTCCAGTTAAACTAATTTCTCCCAAAGCAATCGACTGCTCAGGGATTGGCTGTTGAAAATAGCTAGAGAGTAATGCTAGTGCGATACCTAAATCTATAGCGCTTCCTTTGATTTTAAATCCACCACTAATTTTTAAAAAAATATCATTAGAGCTAAGCTTAACGTGTAAGTATTTTTCTAGGATAGCTGCAATTAATACGACTTGTTTATGGTCAACTCCAGAAACAACGCGTTGAGCAATACCAAGTTTTGATTCTATGGTTAATGCTTGCAACTCTAATAGAAGTGGGCGTGAGCCTTCCATAATGCTAATCAAAACAGAGCCCGGAGAATGAGACACTTCGCTCAATAGGTGCGCATTGATGTTAGGGACTTCTTGTAAGCCATGTTGACCCATTTGAAAAAAGCCGAGTTCGTTAATGGTACCAAATCGGTTTTTAACTGAACGTAAAATTCGCGTATCTAAACGATCTTCACCTTGTAGATAAAAAACACCATCAACCATATGCTCAAGTGTTTTGGGGCCTGCAATATTTCCGTCTTTGGTAATATGACCGGTAAGCAGAACGGTAATGTTATGTTCTTTTGCAAAGCGCATTAAATGAAATGTTGATTCGCGTAGTTGTCCTGTGCTTCCTGGTAGTGAAGATGCATTCGGTATATAGCAATTCTGTATTGAATCGATAATAACAATATCAGGGCTGTCTTTTTTGGAAGTTGCTACAATGGTTTCTAGCTCTGATTGGTCAGAAAATAATAAATTGCCTTTCGCACAGCCAAGTCGTTGTGCGCGCAATTTTACTTGTTGTAGGGATTCTTCAGTGGAAAAATAGTAAACGATATATTTTTGTGATAGTTGATTGGCAACCTGAAGTAGTAATGTTGACTTACCAATACCAGGATCACCGGTTAAAATCAAAAGTGAGCTTGGCATAATACCGCTGCCTATTACACGATCCCACTCACTAATACCACTCAACATTCTTTTTTGGGGTGTGCTATCAACACTTTGTAAACGCGTGAGCCTTGTTGTAGAAATATGTTTTATAGAACTGCTTCTTCCTGCGATGGATGTGAACTGCTTTTCCTCTTGAAATGTATTCCATTGTTTGCATTCTGGACAGCAGCCAATCCATTTAGGTGTTTGATAGGTGCATTTGTTGCATGAATACCATACTTTTTGTTTTGCCATAGTTATAATGATGGCATTTTATCGATTGTATAGCAACTACGGCATCGTGCTTGGTATGTTTCTTGTGCACCGACGACCACAATAGGATCATTGTATTTTGCGGGTTTATTATCTACAAGTCGTTGACTCAACGTGGCATCAACTCCACATATCGTACAGATTGCTTGTAGTTTAGTTACCTTGTCTGCAATTGCAAGTAATACTGGCATACAACCAAATGGTATACCGCGAAAATCTCGATCAAGTCCTGCGATGATTACTCGCTTTCTATTTTCAATTAATTTAAGTACCGTTTGTATTAGTTCATTAGAAAAAAATTGTGCCTCATCAATACCGATTATGTCGATTTTATTTTCAGAGACTAGTGTATATATTTTTTCTTCATGATCAATTGGATATGCGTCTATTGTATTTCCGTTATGTGAAACAAGGCACTCAATAGCATATCTGTTGTCTAGGCTATGCTTAAAGGCTGCAACACCTTGATTTGCGATTTTTGCGCGCCGTAAACGACGAATGAGTTCTTCTGACTTACCAGAAAACATTGGGCCACAAATAATTTCTAATATTCCGAAAGGTAGTTTTTTTTTGCTGTGCATAACAGAGTCCTTTGTGTATGTGTTCTTTAATAAGTAATTGAAACTATATCATATTTATCAGAACTATTGTTGCAGTTTTTTTTAAAAACTATAAGCTATAATCATATTGATTTGTGATTATATATAGGCAAATATCATAATTTATTATGGGGTAAAAGTGAGTACTACTAAAAAAATAAAATCGTTTTGTGTTTTGGGAAGTTTGTTTGTAGCTATTAATATAAGCGCAGGTAGAGATTTTCCAGTCAAAGATTCTACTCTCAAGGTATGTCGTGCGATTAAAAAAAAGGGTATAGGAGAAACGCGGAGGAAAGTATTATCAAGAACACGTTCAGTAATGATTGCTTTATCTAGTAGTGTATTATCTCCAGAATATGCGAAGGATACATGTCCATTATTAATAGAGCAATGTAAGTATTTAGCTCAGTTGGACTGCTCTGAGAATGATAAAAGTGAATTGGATGGTGCTCGTAGAGCGTTGAAGCTAAGCTTTAATATAGCGTTAGATCTTTTAGATTCAGGTTCATCTGATCCTGAAAATGCACCTGATTCTGAAAATGCACCTGATTCTGATTAACATAAGGTTTTTTGGGTGCATAGAATTAGTCTTGTAAAGTATGTTGCACAGGCTGGTTTTTGCTCTCGCAGAAAAGCAGCACATATTATTAAAACGGGTTTAGTTAAGATAAATGAAACTATCATAACTAAACCTGATTGTATTGTTGAAGATGGTCAAGTAGTTAAGGTTGGTAGAAGAGTTCTTAAGTTACAAAAAAAAATGTACCTACTTCTCAATAAACCCAGCGGCTATATCACAAGCCATAGCGATGAAAAAGGACGTCAAACCGTTTTTGATTTAGTCCGTGATATTGGTAAACAACGATTGCATACTATAGGTCGGCTGGATAAAAATACAACAGGATTACTTGTACTAACAACTGATGGTGATTTAACTCAGCAGCTAGCACATCCAAAATACGAGGTTCAAAAGACATATATTGCAACATTAGATAAGCCAGTTTCTATGTTTGATATTATGCAAATAAGAAAAGGTATTTACTTAAAAGATGGCAAAGTTACAGTGGATCGTATTGCACGTATTGGATCAAATAAAGCAAAAATAACTTTGCACAGTGGCAAATATCGCATTATTAGACGGCTATTTAAAAAACTAGGTTATAATGTTTTAGTGTTGGATCGTATCAATTATGCGGGACTGACAAAGCAAGGATTAAAGAATGGCCACTGGCGTCAGCTGACGTTAGCTGAAATCAAAAAATTGAAAACTAAATAGTTGCAACGGGCTCTTAATTAATACATTTGCTTAATTCATTAAGATAAATCATATACACTAGCCGATGACAAATAATTTATTGTCTATTGGTTAGGAATATATACCTATGAAACAAACACATATTGTTGTAGAGCAATCAAAACCGCTTCAAGGCGCTGTAGGCTTGTCTGGGGCAAAAAATGCTGTCTTAGTCATTATGGCATCTCTTATTTTAACAAGAGGCAGGTCTACACTAACAAATGTACCCGCATCGGATGATGTGTTGCATATGATTTTACTGCTTAAAAGCTTAGGAGCAGAAGTTTATTTCTGCAAAGATGAACAATTCATTGAAGTTGATACAACTTACATTAATAAATGGAAAGTGCTACCAGAAATTATGAAAAAGATGCGAGCTTCAATTTTAGTTATGGGGCCATTGCTTGCGCGCTTTGGTAAAGCCGATGTTGCTTTGCCTGGCGGATGTGTCATTGGTGTGAGGCCGGTTGATTATCATGTAAAAAATTTTGTGCGCATGGGTGTAGAAATTGAAACTAAGGGGGAATTTTTAACTGCATATACTAAAAAACTTTTACCTGGAAGGATTGTTTTAGAGTATCCATCGGTTGGTGCGACAGAAAATGTAATGATGGCAGCTGTACGTACTCAAGGGGTGACAAAAATCATTAATGCAGCTCTTGAGCCGGAAGTATTGGATTTAATTACCGTGCTTAAGAAAATGGGTGCAAATATTGTTGTTCAAGCACCGGCGACAATAGTTATAGAGGGGGTTCAAGAACTTCATTCAGTTCAACATGAGGTACTAGTTGATCGTTTGGAGGCAGGTGCGTTGTTGTTAGCTGCAGCTGTAACAGGGGGTACGGTAACAATCTCTCGTGCACCAGCTTATGCAATGGATGTTTTTTTGATGAAGCTTCAAGAAATGGGGCATACAGTTATTGTTGGAGAGAATGGTGTTGGTATTACGCTCATAGCAATTAGGCAGCCTCGTGCAGTTTCGTTTAAAACAGCACCGTATCCCGGGTTTCCAACTGATTTGCAAGCACCCATGATGGCAGCACAATGTTTAGCACAGGGTAGTTGTATTATTGAAGAAACAGTGTTTGAAAATCGCTTAGTACATGTACGAGAGCTTCAAAAAATGGGTGCACAAATTACGGTTGAGCATAATCGTGCAATTGTAAAAGGGGTTGATGAATTATTTGGTGCCTGTGTTATTGCAACTGATATACGTGCATCATGTGCGTTTGTTTTGGCTGGTTTGCAGGCAAAGGGTAAAACAATTATTAGTGGTATTAAACATTTTAAGCGAGGATACGATGGGCTCGAAAGAAAATTACGACAGCTAGGCGCATCAATTGAATTACAAAGTAATTTAAACGATCAAATTGTTTCATACCAGTCAGCTGCAACTATTCTAGATAGAATAGAATCAAAGTAAGGAGGAATTAATTTTTTTAACTTCAGGATATTTTTTTGGCTGAGCCAAGCAATACTGTTCACCACAACTCCCAACTGGATGATCAGCAACAGTTACAAATTTACGCTCAAAGAATCCACCACGTTCTTCACGTTTGTTTGTTTGTGCATTGATAATATCTTCTTTTGTTATATTATGTAATGCGCATAGCGCGTCGATGACCTCTAATACATCAGCCATTTCTTCAATTAATTCTTTCTGAGAGGATGTCGCTTGGACTTCTGTGGATTCTTCAAGAAGTTTAATTTTCAATTGCTGATCGAACTCATTATCTGTTAATTGTTGTATGTGGATTACAGATCCCATTTTTTCTTTTTTCGCAGGTAATTTATCTCGCCATAATTTGTTTTGCAAAAATGAGCGCATTTTCATGATAAAAATCTCCATATCAAAATTTTTAGAAGCTGCCAGTTAGCTCGGTGAGTTCTCGAGTAATTTTGGCTTGTCGCAATTTATTGTACCATAATATTGTTTCCTCGAGTATTTTTTCAGCATTTCGAGTAGAGCTATCCATTGAAATGAAGCGCGCTGCCTGCTCAGCTAATAATGACTCAAACAAAAGATGTTGTATGGTAACTTCAAGCGCTTGTAATGCAAGTATGTCAAGTACTTCATGTGGCGTGTGTTCCCACATTAAATCAAGTTTATTCGCTTTTTTTTCTTGTTTTTTTGCTTCAAATGGAATAAGGATTGATTCATGTGGTTTTTGTGTAAAAAACGTTTTTAATTTATTGCTAAAAAAGGTGACTGAGGTGAATGGTTCTGTTGAGCTCATAATCAAGTCAACAAGGCTATGCACAATAGTTGGCATTGTAGCAGAAGTGAATTCTGGATATAATGCAACAATTTTTTCGGTTGAACCTTTTTTTATAAAGTTTACCACCTTCTTTCCAATGGCAATTATATGCATTTCAGGTAATTGTTCTGGTGTAATTGTGCGTTCAAATAAACGAAACAATGCGGAGTTAAAGTTACCACAGAGTCCTTTTTGTGAACCAACGAGTATAAGAAGGTTTTTGTCTGATATTTTTTGTTCTGGGTATAAAACAGAGCTGTTCCACGCGGGTGTTGCAGTTTTTACTTTTTGAAAAAGTGTGCTTATTGCATTTTGATATTCTTTTAAGGGCTCTTGTTTACCTCGTAATCGTGTATGGGTAGACATAGAAATCAAACGCATTGCGTGAGTAATTTTTTTGATTGTTTCTACTGCTTTGATTCGCTGACGCATTTGAATAAGCTGAGCCACGAGTACATACCCCACATACAAAGAGTAACAATAAACAGTGTTTGGACTAACCTATACTTGATAGTATATATTTTTGCAAATATAAAGAAAAGGAATACTCAACAAATAATGGAATACTAAAAACAATGATTATTGTGATTGATGCATATAATGTGCTTAAGCAGTGTATACATGATAGGGAAATTGCAGAGCATGAGCGAGCACACTTTCTAAGTGAACTGTCTTCTTATGGACGAAAGAAACGACATAAGCTGATTGTTGTTTTTGACGGTGGAGCAAATGAATGGCCTACAAAAGAGCGAAGCGATGGTACTTGTGTCATTTATTCTGGCTATCATGAAACGGCTGATGATTATATAAAAACGTATCTTAAAAAACATAGAATGCAGGATATACTACTTGTTTCTTCTGACAGGGAGCTTAATAGGGTAGCTGATAACTTGGATATTCCCTCACTTGATGCGGCAGATTTTTATCGTATTATAAAAGATGAAGTTGAAAAAAGTTCAAGTGATTGTTTTGATATGAGTGGTCTGATAATTAAAACAAGTGATCAAGAACGACCAGAGCTTGATCGTATTATGCAAGAATGCAGTAAGTATGTCGAATATAAACTTGAGGATGTAGTAGGCGGGTATATAGAAAAAGACAACAAAAAATTAACAAAAAAAGAGCGTAAGCTCATTAAAAAATTAAAGAAACTTTAGTTTTATGCAGAAACAATCTCTTATATATTCTCTTAATGAAATGGACAAAGCGGTAGATTTCCTGTATCGATACATGGATACATGTAGATTATTCACATTTGAGGGATCTCTTGGTTCAGGTAAAACTACCTTGATTAGGGAGCTACTTAAGCGATATGGCATTCAAAAAGGGGTCACAAGTCCAACATTTAATTTGCTCAATGTGTATGAAAATGAACGACGGCAAACATTTTATCATTTTGATTTATATCGTATCAATAGTGTGCAAGATTTTCTTGCTTCGGGCTTTGATGAATACTGGAATATGCCAAATAGTTGGGTATTTATTGAGTGGCCTGAGGTAATTGATGTGCTACTAGCAAAAAAAGATCATTGTAAGGTAAAAATTGACTATCAAAAAACCGATAGAAGATTGTTGCAGCTTATTATCTGACACAAAACTGAAAAATAAAGTTGAAATTAAATAAAAAAAACAATAATATATTCACGTGTATGATACGCAAAATTGAAATAAAAATATTCAGGGCGAGATTCCCGAGCGGTCAAAGGGGACGGACTGTAAATCCGTTGGCTCAGCCTTCGCAGGTTCGAATCCTGCTCTCGCCACCAGATTATTCGTTGCTTTGTAATTTTGCCTAGATTGTATTCCTGCTTGAGATAATGATCAAACAAAATTAACAATTAATTCTCGTTGCGGATTGAAAGTAATTTTGCTATCTTGTCCCGCAACGTTGTATGCGGGAGTAGCTCAATTGGCTAGAGCGACAGCCTTCCAAGCTGTAGGTTACGGGTTCGAGTCCCGTTTCCCGCTCCAGTTTTTGTTTTTTACGATTAGGTTTTCATTATTACATAGTGGGAACAACTCAAAATAGTTGCAAACGAAAGCGGGCAAGTGATTGGTTATTATTATGCTGGCGTAGCTCAATGGCAGAGCAGCTGATTTGTAATCAGCAGGTTATCGGTTCAAGTCCGATCGCCAGCTCCATGTTTTGCTAAATGGTTCTTTATTGTTCAATAGAGTAAAGTGAATTATTTTGTATCATTTTTATGCTGTCAAAAAATCAAAAATTAAAGAGTATTGGAAAAATCTAAATGATTATGCGAAATAATTTGTCATTTTTTCTTTTTTTATTTACTCTGTATTAGACCTGTGTAGGCTAATGTGCCCACGTAGCTCAGTTGGTAGAGCACTTCCTTGGTAAGGGAGAGGTCGCCGGTTCAAGTCCGGTCGCGGGCTCCATACTTCGCGTAAAGGTTTGTATGGGGTGGTCCTCGTGCTTTTTATTTCATTTGAGCAGGGACGTTGGGCTTGTTTTTAAGATGGCAGCTATAGTTTTGGTTATTTTTAAAAAATAAATATTGGGCGTGTATGGCAAAAAATCGGGTCACCACACATCTGGCTTGTGGACAATGCAAAAATCGTAATTATACGCAGGTGGTATCAAAGAAGCGTCAAACTGGCTCATTGGCTTTGAAAAAATTTTGTCGCTTCTGTCGTATGCATACTGCTCACAAGGAGACTAAGTAGTTTTGTAGGCCAGTAGCTCGAATTGGTAGAGCGGCAGACTCCAAATCTGATGGTTGGGGGTTCGAGTCCCTCCTGGCCTGCCATGTAGTGTATAATAGTTGGGTGTTGATGATGAAAGATGTAGTACAGTTTTTATATGATGTTAAAAGTGAATTATTAAAGGTTGTTTGGCCGAAAACGAGTGAATTCGTTGGTGCAACAATAGTTGTGCTTGTGCTATTGGTTCTTTTTTCAATTTACTTGGGTATTATTGATTTTGGTTTGTCACGATTGGCGAGCTATTTGTTTGAGATGTATGGTCTTGTATAAAGATGATCGGAACATAGGCACATGAAGCGCTGGTACGTTGCCCAGATATATGCTGGGTTTGAGCAGTCAGTAAAAGAAGATTTAATGCGAAGTATAGAGCAAAAAGAGCTTCAAGATCGTTTTGGTCAAGTGCTCGTACCTTCGGCAAGAATGAAGCAAATGTTTGATACTGTAGAACAAAAAGACACCCAATTGTTTCCTGGTTACTTGTTTGTTGAAATGGAACTGTCAACCGAAACAATGCGATTGGTGCTTTCGAATCCGCGAGTTTCTCGTTTTTTAGGAGGAAAAAATCCTGTTCCACTGAGTCAAAAAGAAGTGGATCGTATTTTTTCTCAAATAAAGGGTGAAGTGGTTGTTGCTCCTAGAGAAAGCGAATTTTCAGTGGGAAGCGAAGTTGATATTAATGAGGGTCCATTTGCTGGATTTGTTGGTATCATAGAAAAGATCGATGAAGAGGGTGAAAAGTTGACGGTGATGGTGAGTATTTTTGGTAGAATGACGCCAGTTGAATTGGGGTTTAGTCAAGTAAAACGATAGATATGCATAGGTTAGGTTGTAAGCCATGGCAAAAAAAATAAAAGCTAAAGTGAAAATGCAAATTCAAGGTGGTAGTGCTAATCCAGGAACGGTTGGCGCGATACTTGGCCAACACCAAGTCAATATGATGGATTTTTGCAAACAGTTTAATGCTCAAACGGCAAATAACAAGGGTGATATTGTTCCTGTCTTTATGACAGTTTATGAAGATAAAACATTTGATTTTGTTTTGAAGAAGCCTCCAACAACAATATTGATAAAGAAAAAATTAAATCTTTCCAAAGGCTCTTCTCGCCCGCACGAAGATAAAGTAGCCACTATATCATGGAAAGACATAGAAGAAATTGCTAAAATAAAAATGCCAGATTTAAATGCGCATGACATTGAGCAAGCAAAAAAAATTGTTGCTGGTAGTGCCCGTAGTATGGGTATTGATGTTTTAGATAACGAGTAGGGACCGGGTATGAAAACGCGTGGTAAAAAATACCAACAAGTAGTGGAAAAAGTAGAAAAAAACAAAATATTTTCTATTGATCAAGCGCTCGAAAAAGTTAAACAATTGTCATATGTTAAATTTGATGAGTCTGTTGATATCGATGTTAATGTTGGTATTGATCCGACTAAGGGTGATCAGACTGTTCGTGGATCTGTAGTTTTACCACACGGTACAGGTAAAAAAATTAAGGTTCTTGTTTTCGCTCGGGGTGATTATGCTGATCAAGCGAAAAAAGCCGGTGCTGATTATGTGGGTTTTGAAGACTTAATAGAAAAAATTGATGCTGGCTGGATGGATTTTAATTATACCGTTGCAACACCGGATGTTATGGGGCAAGTAGGTAAACTTGCTAAATCATTAGGACCAAAAGGCTTATTGCCGAACAAAAAGCTGGGGACTGTGACGTTTGATATTGCTGATATTGTTTCTGATTTGAAAAAAGGTCGTGCCTTCTTTAGAAATGATAAAAATGGCATAGTTCATTTTTCTTTCGGAAAAATATCATTTAATGTAGCGATGTTGCGGGATAATTTAATGGCCTTTGCAAAAGCATTAATTGCATCAAAGCCTTCCGCATCAAAAGGTAAATTTTTGCGAAAAATTACTATTTCTTCTACCATGGGCGTTGGTGTTTTAATTAATCCTGACGATATGGTGCGTTTGTAAGGTGGCAAAAGGGTAAGATTTATGAATCGTCAAGAAAAAACACTCGTTATTGAATCCCTCAAAAATGGCTTTGTAGAAAGTAAGGCATCTTTTATTGTGGAGTATCAGGGACTTACAGTTAAACAAATGCAGACATTGCGTGGACAATTACGAAAAAATGGTGGAAAATTGTACATTGCTAAGGCACGCTTAGCAAAGATTGCAGCGCAAGGAGTGCCAGAAGCTCAGGGCCTAATTCCTTATTGTAAAAATCAGATTGGTTTTGTTTTTGCTTCCGAAGAACCACCTGTTATTGCAAAAGTACTGCATGAGTTTACCAAAAAAAATGAGGCATTATCGCTTATTGTTGCCTGTTTAGATGAGCAGTTACTCGATAGTGAATTAATAGGTCGCATTGCAAATTTACCATCACGTGCGGTATTGTTGGCGCAGGTATGTGGTACTATTAAGGCGCCAATTTCTGGCTTAGTTAGTATTTTTAATCAAATGCCAGCTCGACTTGTTTGGGCGCTTAAGCAAGTGGCTGCGAAAAAATAGTAGTAACGATGTTTTTAGATATTTTAATATAAATAAACTATAGGGAATCATTATGGCATCTAAATTCGAAAAATTACTTGAAGACATTGGTAGCATGACAGTTCTTGAGCTTTCCGATTTTGTTAAAGCATTGGAAGATAAATTTGGTGTTTCTGCGGCGATGCCAATAGCAGCTGTAGGGGGGGCGATGGCACCAGCAAGTGAAGCAACGCCTATAGCAGAAGAAAAATCAGAATACAAAGTAACTCTTCAAGAGGCTGGCGACAAAAAAATTGATGTTATAAAAGCATTGCGTAAAGTTGTGCCGGGCCTTGCTTTGACAGAAGCAAAGTCTAAAGCTGAAAGTGCCCCAGTAATAATCGCTGAAAGCGTATCTAAAGAAGATGCACAAAAAATGAAAGAAACATTAGAAGCTGCTGGTGCAAAAGTTCAACTTTCTTAAAAACGCAAAGCGCGTAGACACAAAAGTACGTAGGTAAGGTTCGCACATTTTTGTACAAAGGGAGGAGCAACTTAAATGTCCAAGTTGCACGTAAATAAGGGTACTGTTCGCAGATCTTTTGCTAAGATAAAAGATCTGGTGCCAGTTCCCAATTTAATTCAGATCCAATCGTCTTCGTTTAATGATTTTGTACAGTTGGATTATTTACCGGAAGAGCGTAAACACATTGGTCTTGAAAAAGTACTTAAGGATATTTTTCCCATAGATTATAATGGTAAATTATCTTTAGGATATGTTAGTTATGAATTAGGTCTTTGGACGTGTACTTGTGGTAAATTGATTGGTATTGAAAATAGGTATCAATGGAGCTGTTCTTCGTGTAAAGCAACAGGATGTTCTCGTCTTGATGGATCTGCAGCCTGTCCGAAGTGTACTAAACCTACAGCAAAATATAAATCCTGCTCTAATTGCTTAGCTCGTGTAACGGTCAAGATGCCAATGACTGTTGATGAATGTCGTTTAAATGGACAGACATTTTCTATGCCGTTGAAGATAAAAATTCAGCTTATTAATTGGTCAGAAACTGGGCAAGAGGGTGATCGTGTTATTCATGACATAAAAGAGCAGGATATCTTTTTTGCAGATATTCCAGTTATGGCTGATCTATATGAAGATAAAGGTCGATTTAAATTGGGAAGTTTAGGTACGTTTTTGATCAATGGTATTGATCGTGTGATTGTGAGTCAGCTTCACCGTTCGCCTGGCGCTGTTTTTTCACAAAGCAAAAAAGTAAAAGACTTTCGAGGTCGGCCTTACTATCTTGCTCGAATAATACCAATGCGAGGTTCTTGGTTAGATTTTGAGTTTGATAGTAGTGATTATCTGTATGTACGAATCGACAAAAAGAAAAAGTTGTATGTTACTACGTTTTTACAAGCTCTCGGTTTTGCTCGTGATGAAATTATTTCATTGTTTTATGATTTTGAACGAGTGCAATGCCAAAAAAGTGAATTTTTCTACTTAGTTGATGATGCGCTTGTTGGGTGTAGAATTGAAAAAGGCATGCTTCCTGAAAAATATGAAAAAAAGTTTTTAGGAAGACGATTAACAAAAGATATAATCAGAGAGTTAAAGTCTGCAAAGATTGATCGAATTTTGTTGCGTAAGTCGAGTTTATTAAATCGTGTTTTTGGAAAAGATCTTGTTGATCCAGAAACGGGCGAGGTGCTTGTTGAGCAGGGACAAATTTTTACTGAAGCTCACTATGATTTATTCAAAAAATTTAAAGACTTCAACTTTGATCTTGTTCAATCCTCGGGCTATGTTTTTCAGCCAACTATTGCGATGACTCTTGCGCAAGATCGTTGTGTTTCAGAGCAAGAAGCTCTGAAAGAGTTACATACTAAAGTGTGGCCAGGTGATAGTGCAACAGTCAAAGAAGTAAAGGAGCAGTTAGAAAATTTATTTTTTAATCCTCGTTTTTATGATTTAACGAAAGTTGGACGTATCAGAGTAAATAGAAAGCTTGGTCTTGAAATATCAGAAGACACGGTAGTGCTTACTAAAGATGATATTGTTGCGACGGTAAAGTACTTAGTTAATTTACGTGAGCGTGGTGAAGGTGAATTGGATGATATTGATCATTTAGGAAATAGGCGAGTGCGTCTTGTTGGTGAACTGTTGTCTAATCAAGTGTATTTAGGTTTTTTACGAATTGAGCGAATTATTCGCGAACGCTTCAGAATGCAAGAGCCGCATGGTGCGCTTATGCCTCAAGACTTTCTTAATGTTAAACCTTTAAGTGCTGTTTTGAGAGAATTTTTTGGTTTAGGACAGTTATCCCAATTCATGGACCAAACGAATCCCTTGGCAGAGATTGCGCACAAAAGACGTCTTTCTGCACTTGGGCCCGGGGGTGTTTTAAAGGATCGTGCTACATATGAAATTCGTGATGTGCACATGTCTCATTATGGTCGCATTTGTCCAATTGAGACGCCAGAAGGGCAGACAATTGGTTTAATATCTTCACTTGCAACGTACGCTACGGTGAATGAGCTTGGTTTTATTGAAACAGCTTATCGTCCAGTTGAAAGTGATGGAAAGGTAAAAGATAGCTTTGTTTTTCTCGATGCTTTTCAAGAGGCAAATCAGTATATTGCTCAAGCAGATTCTGTGAAGGATGGCAGATTAGATAAGCAAAAAGTTTTTTCTCGTCATGATGGAAACTATTTATATGTTAAGCCCGAAAAAGTTTCATATGTTGATTTGTCTTCTAAGCAATTGGTATCTGTTTCATCCGCATTGATTCCGTTTTTAGAGCATGACGACGCGTCTCGTGCTCTCATGGGTGCAAATATGCAGCGTCAAGCTGTTCCTCTTATTAAAACCCAAGCGCCATTGGTTGGTACTGGTATGGAGCGAGAAATTGTTGCCGCTGCAGCAGGCGTTGTAATTACAGCAAAACGAAGTGGTATTGTTGAATATGTTTCTTCAGAAAAGATTATTATTTGTTGTGATGAAGGTGAGTTTAAAACGGTAGATGATTGGATTACCAATGGTATTGATACATATTATTTAAGAAAATTTCAGCGCTCAAGTTATGCTACATGGATTCATCATACGCCAATTGTCAATCGTGGAGATAGAGTAGAAGCAGGTGATATTTTAACTAACGGTTCTGCAATTGATAAAGGTGAATTGGCTCTAGGTGCAAATTTATTGGTTGCCTTCATGCCGTGGCATGGCTATAATTTCGAGGATGCAATTGTTCTTAATAAACGTTTGGTTGCGGATGACGAATTAGCCTCTGTGCATATTGATGAATATATCGTCGAGGCGCGAGATACCAAGCTTGGACCAGAAGAAATTACTCGTGATATACCAAATGTAAGTGAAGCTGTTTTAGCTGGGCTTGATGAGGATGGTATTGTTCGTGTTGGAACACGAGTCAAATCTAGTGATATTTTGGTTGGTAAAGTAACGCTTAAAGGTGATATTCAATATTCTCCTGAAGAAAAGTTGTTACGCGCTATTTTTGGTGAAAAATCGCGTGAAGTTCGTGATACATCGTTACGAGTTCCACCAGGAGTGGAAGGCACTGTTATTGATGTAAAAATATTTTCTCGTTCTGGAATAAGAAAAGATAGACGTTATAAAGCAGATATTAAAAAGCATATTGATAAATTGGAATCTGATTTTCAAGATCATGTTAATTTTCTTGAGTCAATGATGATAAAAAAAATAGCCGATGAGTTGCATGGGCAAAAACCATCAGCGTCTGTAGGTACAAAAAATGTTGTTTCAAAAGGTACTTTTGACAAAAATTTATTGAAAGACACTTCTTTTGAAGTTGTTTCTAATTTGCGTACTACAGATAAAGACTATAATGAACGAATTAAGCATATTAAAATATTGTTTGAAAATCAGATGCGTGTTTTAACTGGTCTTAAAGAAGAGCGTATTGCTAAATTGAAAAAAGGTGATCCATTACCTTCTGGTGTTATCAAAATGGTTAAAGTATACATTGCCATGAAGCGTTCAGTTTCTATTGGTGATAAGATTGCTGGCCGTCATGGTAATAAAGGTCTTGTTTCTACTATTGTTCCTCGTGAAGATATGCCATATCTGTATGATGGAACACCTGTCGATATTGTTCTGAACCCATTGGGTGTACCCTCTCGTATGAATGTTGGGCAAATTTTGGAAACGGTACTTGGACTTATTGGTCATCAAGTGGGACAAAAGCTTAACGAGTTGCTCAAAGATCAAAGTTATCAGGCAACAAAAAAATATTTATCGCAATGTTATGAAGATAATTTCATAGATCATTTTGAAAAAAAACATGGTCAAGAGGGTGTTGTAGAGCTTGCTCATAAAATTGCAGAACAAGGACTTTCGTTTGAAACTCCAGTGTTTGATGGCGCACATTTTAAAGATGACATTAAGCCATTGTTAGAAAGTTTTGAACTTCCGATTAGTGGTGCATTTAAGCTTCGTGATGGTAGAACTGGAAATTATTTTGAACAACCAGTTACTGTTGGATCGATTTATATCATGAAGTTGAACCACATGGTGGATGATAAACTTCATGCACGTTCAGTTGGTCCTTATTCACTTGTTACGCAGCAACCATTAGGTGGTAAAGCTCAAAAAGGTGGCCAGCGTTTAGGTGAAATGGAAGTGTGGGCGCTTGAGGCTCACGGTGCAGCGTATGCTTTACAAGAAATGCTTACCTATAAGTCAGATGACGTGAGTGGGCGTCATAAAGTGTACGAAGCAATCGTACGTGGTGAGCAAGTTCCAGAACCAGGTTTACCAGAATCGTTTAATGTATTAGTTAAAGAATTGCAAAGTTTAGGATTGCAAGTGGACTTGTTCAAGAGTAGCAAGGAGAATGTCAGTGAATAAAATGCTTGATCGTTTTCGTGAATATATTAATGTTGCTCAGTTTAACGCTGTACGTATTGGGCTTGCCTCTCCTGAAAAAATAAAATCACTTTCTTATGGTGAAGTTAAAAAGATAGAAACAATTAACTATCGTACTTTGAAGCCAGAAAGAGACGGACTGTTTTGTGCACGTATTTTTGGTCCAACTAAGGATTGGGAATGTAATTGCGGTAAATATAAACGAATGAAGCATCGTGGAATTACATGTGAAAAATGCGGAGTTGAAGTAATTCAGTCTCGTGTTCGCCGTGAGCGTATGGGCCATATTGCCTTAGTATCTCCAGTGGTTCACATTTGGTACCTTAAAGGAATACCAAGCTATTTAGGGTTACTGCTGGATTTGCCAGTTAAAAATTTGGAACGTGTTGTTTATTTTGATGCGTATATTGTTGTGCATCAAGGCAAATCTCCTTATCCACGTAAAACGTTATTAACAAACGCAGAATATGAACAGTATATTGAATCAAATCCTGAGGATATAGATTTTATTGCTGAAATTGGTGCAGAGGCTATTTATTCACTTTTGAGTATGATTGATTTAAAGAATGAAATCACTGCATTACAGGATGAATACTCAAAAACAGGTTCTGTTGCGATTAGACATAAGATAATGCGTCGTGTAAGGGTATTTTCTGGGCTATTAATGGCTAAGTTACGTCCAGAATGGATTGTGCTTCAAGTGCTTCCTGTTTTACCTCCAGATTTGCGTCCGCTTGTACCATTAGAAGGTGGCCGTTTTGCAAGTTCTGATTTAAACGAATTATACAGAAGAGTATTAAATCGTAACATTCGTTTGCAACGCTTAATTGAAATTGAAGCGCCTTCGGTTATTATAAAAAATGAAAAACGTATGTTACAAGAATCTGTTGATGCCTTAATTGATAATGGTAGACGAGGTCAACCTGTTCGTGGTTCAAATAAGCGTCCATTAAAATCATTAAGTGAAATGTTGAGGGGAAAACAAGGACGATTCCGTCAAAACTTACTTGGCCGTCGCGTTGATTATTCTGGTCGATCAGTGATTGTGGTTGATCCTGAGCTTCATATGAATCAATGTGGATTACCAAAAATTATGGCTCTTGAATTATTTAAATCATATGTATACGCAGGTCTACTTGAGTGGGAGTTTGCGCCAAACTTACGTGTCGCAAAGCGTATGGTTGAAGAACTTGAGCCTGAAGTGTGGGATATTTTAGAAGAGGTTGTAAAAGATCACTTAGTATTACTTAATCGTGCTCCAACGTTACACAGGCTTGGTATACAAGCTTTTTATCCAATTTTAGTTGATGGTAAAGCAATTAAAGTACATCCGCTTGTTTGTGCAGCATTCAACGCTGACTTTGATGGTGATCAAATGGCTGTGCATGTACCATTAAGTAAGCGTGCACAAAAAGAAAGTAGAGAGTTGATTCTTTCTACAAAAAATATTCTTTCTCCAGCAGATGGTCGCCCACTTACCGTACCATCACAGGATATGGTTCTTGGTTTGCACTATATGACAAAGGTTCGTCGTGGTGCAAAAGGTGAAGGAATGGTTTTTGCTAATTTACAAGAAGTGATTACCGCATTTCAGTCTGAGCAAATTGTTTTACATGCACAAATCAAAGTACGTTTAAATGGTGAAATAGTTACAACCACTGTTGGGCGGGTGCTTTTGTATGAAGTGTTACCGGAAGATATAGAGTTTTCTTGGGTTAATAAGGTGATGAAAAAAGGGGATTTAAGTGCCTTGGTAGAACAAATTTATTATTGCTTTGGAGATAAAGAAGCTGTTGAGTGTCTTGATGGTATAAAGAAACTTGGTTTTTATTATGCAACGGCAAGTGGTATTTCTTTCTCCATAGCGGATTTATTAGTTCCTCTTCAAAAAGACAATATTGTTGAAAATGCTGAAGAAGAGGTTGGACGTGTTGAAGAGTTGTATATGGATGGTGTCATTACAAATCGTGAGCGATACAACAAAGTAATTGATATCTGGGGACATGCAACTGATAATGTTGCGCGCGAGATGTACAAAGAGCTTGAAGAGCAAGATAACAAGGCGTTTTTGAATGAGAATAAGGCATTTGAGCCCTTTAATCCTATTTTTATGATGTTAGACTCGGGAGCGCGTGGATCTCGAGAGCAAATTAAACAGTTGGTTGGTATGCGTGGTAACATGGCCAAGCCGAATGGTGATATTATGGAGACTCCTGTAAAAACCAATTTTAAAGATGGATTGAGTGTTTTTGAATACTTTATTTCAACTCACGGTGCACGTAAGGGTCAGTCTGATACAGCGCTCAAAACAGCAAACTCTGGTTATTTAACTCGTCGTTTGGTTGATGTTGCACAAGATGTTGTAGTAACATTAGATGACTGTAAAACTCTTGGTTATATAGAAATTAATGATTTAAAAGAGTCTGGTGACGTGGTTTACCCATTAGCTCAGCGCGTTTTTGGGCGTGTTGTTGCTGCAGACATAAAGGATCCAATTTCTGGAAAACTTGTTTGTAAGCAGGGTGATGTTATTGGTCGTGAAGATGTTGCTCGTCTTGCAGATTCTGCTGTTTCTAAAATCTTGATGCGTTCAGTTTTAACGTGTCGTGTCAAACGTGGTGTATGTGCTCAGTGTTATGGGTATGATCTATCAAAAGGTCGATTAGTGGATGTTGGTACAACCGTTGGTATTATTGCTGCGCAGTCAATTGGTGAACCAGGTACACAGTTGACCATGAGAACGTTCCATATTGGTGGTACGGCAAGTGGTTTGGCGAAAAGGCCATACTTCACTGCGCGTCACAATGGTATTATTACTTTTCGTGATGTAAAAACAGTAAAAAATAGAGATGGCTTTAATGTTGTTATGAGTCGTAAAGCACGTTTGCTTATTGTTTCAGAAGACGGTCGCGAACTACAAGATCATGCTGTAGAATATGGTTCTATTCTACACGTTGTTGATAAACAAGTGGTTACTGTTGGTACAAAGTTAGTTGAGTGGGATTCAACAAGTAAGGTATTACTTACTGAAAAAAGGGGGAACGTTGAGTTTGTAGATCTTGTTGAAAACATAACTATTCAGGAACGTTTTGAGGAGGCAATAAGCAAATCGAGCCGTATTATTTTAGAGCATAAGAGTGAAGAGTATCAGCCGGCGATACGTATTATCGATGAGCAAGGCAATGAGCTTGTTCACTACTTTTTGCCAGCTGGATCTATTCTAAGTGTTAATGATGGTCAGCGGGTTGAATTTGGTGATGTGCTTGTTAAAATTCCTCGAGAAATTTCTCGTACAAAAGATATTACCGGTGGTTTACCTCGTATTGCTGAGTTGTTTGAAGCTCGTATGCCAAAAGATGCAGCGATTATTTCCGATATTGATGGCGAAGTTGTATTTGGTGGTTTACACAGGGGTATGCGTAAAATTTCTGTTATATCAAAAGATCAATCATTTGATTATTTTGTGCCAAGAGGTAAACAGCTTAATGTTATCAATGGTGATAGAGTGCGTGCTGGCGATCAATTGACAGTAGGTTCTCCCGTGTTACATGATATGTTACGTATTCTAGGGCCTGATATAGTGCAACGTTATCTTGTTGATAAAATTCAAGAGATCTATCGACTTCAAGGTATTAATGTTAACGATAAACATATTGAACTGATTGTACGACAAATGTTGCGTAAAGTACGCGTAACTAATTCGGGTGACACAGATTTCTTAGTTGGCGATCGTGTTGATCGAGTGCATTTTGGTATGGTCAATGCATTGCTTAAAGCTGAGGGTAAAAACCCTGCAACAGCAAAACCGATGCTTTTGGGAATTACTCAGGCATCATTGGTTACCGATAGTTGGATTTCGGCTGCTTCATTTCAGGAAACAACGCGTATTTTGTCCGAAGCAGCAATGTTTGGTCAAGCGGATTATCTGTACGGTCTTAAAGAGAACGTTATTGTAGGTAAATTGATTCCTGCAGGTACTGGAATACCAAGCTTTAAGCAAAGTTATTTGGGACAAGAAGTTTCTGACTTGGAGCGTCAAGCGCAAGAAGAAGAGCTAAGAGCACGCCAGCAAGCATTATCGAGTGAACAAAAAAAATAAAGCCAGGCGTGTAGCTCAGGGGTAGAGCACTGCTTTGACGTAGCAGGGGCCAGCGGTTCAAATCCGCTCACGCCTACCAGTAAAGTGGTTGATGTTTTATGTTCGTTACTTATACGAAAATATGTGATATGCTTACAAGTGGCGGAGAGATTTTTTGCTACAAAATAGGGTAAAAGGTGTACGATGATACTCAATAGAGAAAAGAAAAAACAGTTGGTTGAAGAATTTGGTCAAAGTGAAAAAAATACTGGAGCGATAGAGGTGCAAGTTGCGATGTTGACTGAGCGTATTCATCAGTTAACTGAGCATTTGAAGGAAAATCATAAAGATTTTTCGTCTAAGCGAGGTTTGTTGAAAATGGTTTCTCAACGTCGTACTTTTTTACAATATTTGAAGAAAACAGATGCAGCAAAGTATACGTCTCTTATTGAGCGTTTGCATCTTAAAAAATAATAATTTTACGTATTAGGTTTATAGTGATGGGAAAAACATTTAGTCTACCTGAATTTGGATATGAAGTAACACTTGGTAAATTTGCAGATCAAGCTGATGGTGCTGTTTGGCTTAAGCAAGGGGGTACGGTTGTCTTGGCAACGGTTGTATCATCAGCGGGTAAGGATTTTCCTGGTTTTTTTCCGTTGACGGTTGATTATCGTGAGCAATTTGCTGCTGCCGGAAAAATTCCGGGTGGTTATTACAAACGAGAGGGTAAATCAACAGAAAAAGAAGTGCTAACTTCACGGCTAGTTGATCGTGCTATCCGTCCGCTTTTTCCAGAAAACTATTTTAACCAAGTACAAGTTTTGACAACTGTTTATTCTGTTGATAAAAAACATCAACCTGCTCCTTTGGCATTGCTTGCAAGTTCATTGGCGCTTACAATATCAAAAATGCCATTTATGGGTCCTGTGGGTGTCATAGAGGTTGGGCGTGTAAATAATGGGCAGTGGGTGTTTAACCCGTTGTATGCAAGAGAGAAAGAGTCTGATGTGCGTTTGGTTATTGCTGGTACAAAAGAAGGTATTTGCATGGTAGAAGGTGAGTGCAACGAGATATCAGAGCAAGAGTTTATTGATGTTATGTTCCAAGCGCATGAAAAAATTAAAGAGCAAGTTACGTGGCAAGAAAAGATTCAGCAAGAAGTTGGTGTAGCAAAAGAAGAAGATGCTGATGAGTACAAATGGGATTCATGGTCGCAAAAAATTAGTGACTTTTTAAATGATGATCGTATAAAAAATATGTACATTGCTGATAAAGTTGAACGAAACAATTACCTCAAAGCTCTTCAAAAAGAGTTTGAAGAGCTGTACATTCAGGAGGTTGACGATGCATTATTACCAGATGGTGTTATCGGTACTATTTTTGGACAGATTATTAATAAAAAAATCACCGATCACATGCTCAAAACGCAAAGACGTGTTGATAATAGAACTTTTGATCAAGTTCGAAAAATTGATGTTGAAGTTGGATTATTACCGTTTACCCATGGTTCTGCAATGTTTAAACGTGGTGGTACGCAAGCACTTGTTACGGTAACACTTGGTGGTGGTCAAGATGAGCAACGTGTAGAAAGTATTATGGAAGACGAAGCACCAGCAAAAACGTTTATGCTGGATTATAATTTTCCACCATTTTCAGTTGGGGAAGTTCGTCCGTTGCGTGGGCCAGGTAGACGTGAGGTTGGTCACGGTAATTTAGCAGCGTCATCTTTGAAGTATATGCTACCTCATAAGCAAGAGTTTCCTTATACCATACGTGTTGTTGCAGATATGTTGTCTTCGGATGGTTCTACATCTATGGCTACTGTGTGCGGTTCGACTATGGGGTTGATGCATGCTGGTGTACCAATTAGGAAAATGGTAAGTGGTATAGCAATGGGCTTGCTCAGAGGGCGTGATGGCCAATTAGCAGTTCTTTCAGATATTACCGGATTTGAAGATGCTTTTGGTTTAATGGATTTTAAAGTTGTTGGTACACAAGACGGTATAACAGCAATTCAAATGGATATAAAATATAAAGGTGGATTATCTCGAGATGTTTTTGAAAAATCTCTAACTCAAGCCAGACAGGGTCGTTTACATATTTTGAAGGAAATGAGCAAGGTAATGAGTGAGCCAAATGTTGCATTATCTGAACTTGTACCGAAGCTTATTACTATGCAAATTGATACCGACAAAATAGGCGCTATCATTGGTGCAGGCGGAAAAACAATTCGTGAAATTATCGAAAAAACAAAATGTAACTCTATTGATATTGATGCTGATGGATTAGTCAAAATCTTTGGTGGACCGGAAGCGGATATGGATATGGCTGTTGGCTGGATTAAAGTGTTAGCTGGTCAGATAGAGATTAATTCTATATTTGATGGTATTGTTAGACGTGTTGTTGACTTTGGCCTTTTTGTTGAGCTTGTACCAGGTCAAGATGGATTGGTTCATGTTTCTAATATTCCACGCGATAAACAACGTACTTTTATGAAGGATTTCAAAAACGGTGATCCTGTAAAAGTCCAGGTGGTTGATTATGATCCTGAGACAGGAAGAATTCGCTTGAAAATGATGCAATAGTAATTTATTTAATAGCAAAGATGTTGTATTGTATCCCCATGATTAAAATTCGTGGGGTTTTTTATATTAAAAATGGAAATATAACATGAAACGAGTCGGTAATCGTGCGGCAGATCGCATGAGAAAAGTTACGGTTACGTATAATGCGTTTGGCCAAGCACCAGGCAATGTTTTAATCGAGTTGGGAAATACCAAAGTTTTGTGTTCTGTGAGTATGCAGCAACATGTTCCACCATTTTTAAAGGGAACCAAGACAGGTTGGCTCACGGCGGAGTATTCTATGTTGCCAATGGCAACGAGAATTCGGGTGCAGCGAGCTTCATCGGCTGTAAAGAAAAATAGTCGGTCAATCGAAATATCTCGTTTAATTGGTAGATCCTTACGTTCTATCATAAAATTAGAAAAGTTTGGTGAGCGTACAATTATTGTTGATTGCGATGTGTTACATGCTGATGGAAGTACAAGAACAGCTGCTATTTCAGGCTCGTATCTTGCATTACGTCAGGCTATACAAACGTGGTTGTATAAGGGAATTCTTACTGGAGGATCGGTCGAAGATTATTTAGTTGATGGTATTGCGGCGGTTTCTGTTGGCATTGCAGACGGTGTTGCATTACTTGATATTAATTTTGCAGAAGACAGCCAAATAGATGCTGATTATAATTTTGTGTTGACACGGTCAGGTTCTGTAATTGAAATTCAAGGATCGAGTGAGAAAGCGCTTGTTTCTTGGCAGCAATTTGATGCAATGCGTACTTTAGCTATTAAGGGTGTTTCTCAACTATTTAAAGAGTTTGAAAGAATTAGTCCAGAGGTTAAATCTCGTGATAAGGTTTCGCTCTTTAGTTTGGCAAATCGGCAGAAAACGTTACAATAATTGGCATGAATTTTGAACAATTTTTGGATAGTGGTCTAAAAAAAACGTTTACTGCTATTTTTACTGATGTTCCTCTTATTTTTTTTACAGGTAAAAAGTATCCATTACTCTTTTTTTCGTTGTTATTAACTAAGCTCAAACAAGAAAAGTTACTACAAGTTCAACGAATTGATCTTAGACAAATGAGCGTTTCTCAAGTAATTTCTCAATTTGAGACGTGTTTTTTGGGTACACAAAGTACCTATTGGCTTTCAGATATTTCTGTGTTAGATGCAAAGTCAAGAAATCAAATTATTTCTTATTGTCGTATGTACTCTGGCCCAAATAGGATCATGTTATTTGCTTCAGATACAGTGTTTGCAAAATTTTTAAAAAAAAGCATTACTATTCAGGTTCCCGTCGCGATTGATCAAAAACTATTTTTGGCACTTGCACATCTTTTGATCGATGATGCGAGTGTGTATAAAACTTTTGCATTATTGTTATTCAAAAAATATAAAACTATTTCTCTTGATACTGCATGTTTAGTTCTTCAGTATGTGCAAGTTCTTGGTAGCGCTCAACGAGATTTTATGAATGAATGGCTTGATGCCTTGATTGTACCACAGCAGTCCCTTTTTTTATTGAGTCAATATTTTTTTGCTCGGCAACCAACTTCTTTTTTTGTGCAATGGTCAAAACTTGTTGACGCATATTCGCCACAATTTTGGTGTGTATTTTGGTCTGAGCAGCTATGGAGGGCATATCATTATGTTTATCTTACACGGCAAGGTAATATTTCTACAGCACGAGAGGCTGGATTTCGTTTGCCATTTAGCTTTTTGCGTAAAGATTGGCGCACTCTCCCATTAAATAATATTAAAAAAGCACATGAACGTATGTATGAAATTGATTTCTCTCTCAAAAATGGCGGTGATTCAGGAGTATTTGATCTATTTTATTCTCAATTCTTTATTGAGTAGTATTATTTAGTCTCTATCTAAAAAAATTAAAACACAGATAGTTTTTTTATAGTGAGTAGACCAGGTGTGCTCAGTTTCTCTATTTGTATTAATATATTGATTTTCTCAATGTTGAAGTGATATAATTAAAACAATAAAATTATGCTGTGCGATCAATCAAGGAGAGAATATGGTTCAAAAATACTGTGTGTCATTAATTATGGTAATTACATTATGTATAAGCCCGGTGCTACGAGCGCAGCAAGGGCCTTCTGCCGGTGGGTGGTTTGGTAGCTACAACTTGCCAAGTTTTCAACGCATTTTGGATACAAGTCAGTATCTCTTTAAATGGATAAAAGAAAATCCAAAAAAAGCTGGTATTGGAGCTCTAGCTATAGTTGGTACTGGTTATTTATTGTATCAGTACAGGCCTTCATTTTTAAGATCTAATAACTTTTTTACACAAAAAGATATCAAAGAAATAGATGTATTAGCCAGAGAATTGGCCGAAGAGATTGTAATTGGAGAAGTTGAAGAATTAGTAGAATCCGATTCAATTGAAATTCAATACGAAAAAATACTTTTAAAAGATGGTCAAAAAATCAGACTTTTAGTTCTCTCAACGTTTGTTGGGGTATCCAAAGGTGTCACATCTGTTCAGTTTGATATGTATTTAAATAATAAAAATTTTTTTAATGGAAGTGACGACAACAAAGTCATCCTTGAAAAGGGTAATCTTAAAGAGAATAGACAAAAGGTTAAATCAGTAATAAAAAATGCACTTATATCGCATGGAGAAAATATAAAAAATATAAAGAATGTGTTGGATGGAATAGAAAATTCTAAAGAACAAACAGGTAATATAAATTTTACCATTACGTATAATGATAAAAATATTACACAAGAGGCTGACTTTACTAAAACCAACAAAAAAAATATGATTAACATACATTTTAAACAAATAGAAGAGGAAGAAGAAGAATCCATTGCATTCGTTATAAGATCTGAAGAAGATAAACTTAATGCAGCACTAAAAATTATTAAAGCTATGAGCCAGAGCCAATTTTCATCAACATCTACACCGGGAGGTGAAGAAAATATAGGTGAGTTTTTTTCAGACAAAGATATATATAATTTCTTTGAAGAAAAAAATATAGGTAGTTTGGTTGATGATCTTGTTAGAGAAATTTTAAACAAAAAGAAAAAAATTGAAAAAAGGATTAATAAAGAAAACGAAATTACAGTTTCTGCTATATATTCTCATGACAAAGAAAATAAATATGTTAATTTTGATATCTATTTAAATAACATAGTATTTTTTGCTTCAGATAGACTTAAAATACAAAAGGAAAATGTTAAGAATGTAATAAAAAAAGTATTTATAGATCTTGGCAAAAATATAAAAAATGTCAGGGAGAAATTGAATTCTATAGAAAAGATTTATACTAAAGAAGGACATGGTGATGTGGTTTTTACAGTTACGTACAAGGATAAAGAGGTTAGAAAAAAGGGGAAATTTATAAAATCATATGGTGTGTTCAAAATAGTTAAAATTGTTGATGATAAAGGATTGGACATTGTAAATTATGATAAAAATAATGAATCTGAAAGATTTGATGCGATAATAAAGATTATTGCAGAGGTGACTATACAATAATCTGGGTGGTGGATATGAAGATTCTATATGGCAATATTATCGCTTAATAAAAAAATCTTGATTAAAAAGTATTGGTGAATTAGTTGGGTATTATTACTTGATTAAACAAGAAGGTTGAAAACCAAATAGCGGCAGTTTAAACTGCCGCTATATTTCATATATTGAGTTGCCTATGAATTTTGGGATAGGTTTTTGCTATTAAATCGTTCGGGTTGAATAATGCCACCAGAAATAATAATTGTAGTCGCTTCTTGGCGGGTCAGATTAGTTATTGTTAAATCTTTTTCTGCCATAATAATATAAAAACCGCTTGTTGGGTTTGGTGTTGTCGGTACATATACACTAAAAAATTTTTCTGTATTATTTGGTGCAAGTCCAATTGGTACTTCTCCTGTTAAAAATCCGATACTATATGCGCCATGGCGAGGAAACTCAAAAAGGACTACCTTTTGGAATACAAGCTCGTTTTGTGGGTCAAGTGCTGCTGTTAGTTGCTTTATTCCAGAATATACCGGGCGAATGAGAGGAAGCTTTAAAAGAAGTGCTTCAATACCGCTGATAATTGTTTTTAAAAGAACAACTCGTACAATAATACCAACAATGAGTATAATTATAAATGCAACAATAATTTCAAAGTAGGGTATATTCTCAAATAAAAAGGTTATTACTTTTTCTATGAGTGGAAATTGCTCGATTGCTTTTGGCTTCCATTGGCGAATTGGTTCAAGCCAGTTTTTAAGTAATTTAAGAGAAAGATGAAAAAATCCAATGGTTGCAATAAGAGGCAAAATAGTGAGCAAACCATTGAGAAAAAGTGACCATAAAAAAGAAAAAAAACCGCTCAAAAATTGTTTTATTAAGTTACAAATATGTGTTATCAGCATCAGAGATCCTGTATTGGTTAATATTATAATTGATTTTGCAGAGCATGGGATAGATCGTGTGCCAAAAATTCAGCATGTGTGGCATCAGTATCTTCTACCATAATACGGAGTACATTTTCAGTGCCAGAGTATCGTACTACGAGTCGTCCGTCAGGTAAGCGTGTCTTATGGGTGGCAATTATGGATGCAATTGGTTCTTTCGATAAATCTTTTTTTTCGTAAATAGGAATGTTAATTTGAACTTGTGGATACGTAGTAAAACTATTCATTGTCCAATTGCTTGTTTGTATCATAGTTTGTAATACACGTAGTGCAGTGAATATACCGTCACCGCTATCGAGGTAATCACGCATGATGATGTGTCCAGATTGTTCGCCTCCAAGTAGTAGGTCATGCTCATACAGTTTTTGAACAACATATTTGTCGCCGACGGCAGCCCTGATAAGCTTTTTATCATGTTGCTGTAAAAAACGTTCGAATCCATAATTAGTAATACATGTGCCAACGAGTGCAGATTGTTTTTTATAGTTGCTATGGGCAAGTAGCAATGCAAGAATATCGTCACCATTTTTTACTTCGCCATTTTTGTTGACGGCTATAACGCGATCTCCATCTCCATCAAAAGCAAAGCCGGCATCAGCATTATGCTTAATTACTTCTTTTTGTAGTTGTTCTGGGTATACAGAACCACATTCATGATTTATATTTGTGCCATTTGGATGTCTGTTTATAACGTGCGTGTAGGCACCAAATTGTTTAAATAGTGATGGTGCTATTTTATATGTGGCACCATGTGCACAATCAAGTGCAACTGTAATTCCACGTAAAAAGTTAGGCTCAAAAAAAGAAGCTACGTGTGCGCTATATAGTCGTTGTCCATCTGGCCATGATTCTTGAGTACCAAGATGATTATAATGAATTTTATTTTTTTCATTTTCGTAAAAGAGCTCTGTTAACATTGTTTCGTCTTCTTCACCAAGTTTACCATGTTTAGTAATGAGCTTAATACCATTGTCTTGGTGTGGATTATGTGAGGCAGAAATAATGATACCACATGCAAACAAGTCTGTTTTTTGAACAAGTTGTGATACTGTTGGTGTTGGTAGCACTTGTGCATCATATATAGTGATTGGATTGAGTAATAGACCGGTATGTAAAGCTGCTTTGATAAAAGAGCATGATTTTCTTGTATCGTGTCCGATTAAGATTGTTTTATTTTCGCCATGAAACTGTATAACCCATTGCCCTAGAGCATTGCCAAGCCGTATCAGTGATTGTTGTGTAAGTGGTTGATTGCCAACGGGTCCCCTTATTCCATCAGTACCAAACAAATTTTTTCTCATGCTTATTGCGCTTCCTTTGATTCTTTTTTGTCTATTTGTATCATAAGCGGTGATGGCATATAGTTTACCAGGGTAATACCATCAGGTAAAAAAAGTTGACTATCAAAGATGCGCAATAGGTGTTTACCTTCCTGAAGCTTCTCTGCATTAATATGAAAGGCGAGCGCGTAAATATCAAGTGTATCAAAATATATGCGCTTACCATGTAGTGTGGCTTTAATTGTTTCTGGTGCGCTTATTTTTATATTTTGAGTAACGTTGTAAAATGATAATGGAATATCAATTGATATTGTAATCATACGAGATTGGCTAAATATTGCCCAGAAAAAATAGCCAATGATAAATGAAAGTAATTTAAGACTGATGTTCTTTCTGAGTGTACTGAGTATAGTGTGTGCCATGGTAGGTTCCTTGGTAGTGATATATTTTTTTATTTCTAATGTATTGAGTTAGTAATTTGACGGTATTGCGGGCATCGACATGGGTGTATATAGTGCTAGATACAATGATAGTAAATGTATGATGAGTGGCGTGTGATTTGAGAACAATTGCATCTGTTGTGTTTGTTAAACCAAGTCCTTGTTGTTGCCAAGTGGGTAATTTTTTTATTTCTTCATTAATCCATTTTTTATTAATGATCTTGCAAAACTCGCTGTTTATACCTCGTAGTTGGCCACTTGTGGTAACTACTATGAATTTATCTTTGTCAAATCCAGGGCTTTCTATGAAAAGCTCTAAAATATCCTCATGTATATACGTTGTTAAAAAAACGCCAATATCAATTATATCTTCTAAGCTATCTGTGTGTTCAATAATACATAGAATATCGTTATTTTTATTCATAGCAACTAAGCAACCGCGAATAAGTGTTTCTATCCAATTGCCAGTGTTGTGCATTACAGGTCGTATGTTTTTTAGAGTAATAAAATTACGTTGTAATACTTGTTGGTGCAAAGTAATAAACAGAGCAATGGTGGCTGGCGCAGTCATTAGTAAAAAAGTGCTTATGGTTGTTAATTGTAGGTAGTGTGCACCAAATGCACACATGCAATACAGATAAAAATAACCCAAAAGATTTTTTTGGCGATCTGCTTTTAACCATAGGCTGAAACCGTAGAAAACTGAACTAAAAAAAATAATCTCGATAGTATCTCGCCATCCAAAAAAATACCAGTTCATCACGTATCCTTTTTTGTAATAGTACTGATGCTAGAAAAACTGGCTGTGTTTGTACAGAGGGCTTAATGTAGCTCTTTCTATTTTTAATCTTTACTTGTTTACTTCATTGGTATATATCGAGTGTAGCATTGATTGATCAAAAGTAGCAATGCGTATACACTCTACATTATAATATTTCAGATAAAAAAATATTTTTGGGAATAAGGTATGATAGAAAAGATTGTTTTAACTGGAGATAGGCCAACAGGAAAACTGCATCTAGGACATTATGTTGGTACATTAGAAAATCGTGTAAAGCTACAAAATGAGTATAAACAATATATTTTAGTTGCAGATGTACAAGCATTGACTGATAATTTTGATAATCCGCAAAAAGTTAGAGACAATGTGTTACAGGTTATGCTTGATTATTTGGCAGTCGGTATTGATCCTACAAAATCGACTATTTTTATTCAGTCAATGATTCCAGAAATTGCTGAGTTAACTATTTTATATTTAAACTTTGTTACAGTGAATCGTTTGCGCCGTAATCCAACAGTAAAAACAGAAATTTTACAGAAGGGAGTTGGTGATACAGTAACAGCAGGTTTTTTGATGTATCCAGTACATCAAGTTGCAGATATTACCGTGGTCAAAGGATCATTGGTGCCTGTTGGTGCAGACCAAATTCCTATGATTGAGCAGACAAACGAAATTGTACGTGCATTTAACAGAACATATAATACTGATGTATTAGTAGAGGCAGAAGCGTTAGTGCCAAAAATTGCACGTTTACCGGGAGTTGACGGTAAAGCGAAAATGAGTAAATCATTAGGCAATGCAATTTTTTTGAGTGATAATGCTGATACTGTCGCGCAAAAGGTTATGCAAATGTATACTGATCCAGATCATATTCGCGTGGAAGATCCTGGTAAAATTGAAGGTAATATTGTTTTTGATTATCTTGATATTTTTGATCCAGATCAAGAAGAAATTTGTAAACTTAAACAGCACTATAAAAAGGGTGGCCTTGGCGATGTTAAACTTAAAAAACGCTTGATTGATGTACTCAATAATTTTCTTGATCCTATTCGCATACGAAGAGCTGAATTTGCAAGAGATTCACAGAGGGTGATGCAGATACTTCTTGATGGTACTGCACGAGCTCGTGAGGTTGCACAAGATACGATGGCTGGCGTTCGCAAAGCTGTGAAAATTGATTATTGATTGTTTATTATTTTTGAGTTAATTTTTTTTGATCTGTAGCGTTATTCTTTACATATTTACTATCATAGTGCTGTTGATAATGTATGAAACCAGTACACTGTGGGGAGATGATGAAGAATAATATATTGTATGGCTATCTTGTTCCTACCTTAATCGTGTTTGTTTTTTTAGCGCTTATTGGTATTGCTATTATTAGTTTGTTATATCGAGCGCCAATACATACTGCTGATATTATGATCAATGAAATTGCACAACTAAAGACTATCTTGGAAAAAATAGATAGAGATTGCAAAATTATTGATTTTGATTATCAGCAAAACTGGATAAATTTTTTGACCATAAAAAAAGATGGTTTTGTTGGTTCAGAGGTTGGCACCGCTAATTTGGCCTATCCTGAAAAATGGTCGGGACCATATGTAAAAGATAATCCGACAATTCAAGAAAAAGAGTATATGGTTGTGCGAACTAAAGATGGTTATTTTATTACGCCAGGGCAAGGAGTACGTTTGCCGAATGGTAAAACTATTGGTACAGATGTTATTCTTGATGAAGATGCTGATATTATCAGCATGATGCGTGATGAAAATGCGCTGATGTATCAAGGTAAATCATTTGCTGCACCATTAACGATTGGTGCCACAGCAAGCCGCGAACAAGTTCGTACTATATTGCCAACAGAGTAATCAGAGCTCATTAAACCTTTTGTACAAATTTTGATGATATTTTCTTTGTTCCCACTCTAAAGTTAACGGTGAGATAAACAGCATCTGATCTTTTTTCAATGCTTTGTATTGTACCAACGCCGAATTTCTGATGTTTAACTGGATGATTTTTTTTCCATCCGCCATTTTGTAGAGTATGAGCTTCTTGCAAATCTGTACTTGCATGCGCTTGCTTATAAGATGAAGCTTGATGTAACGTTACTTGTGCTTTTTTGAATGGTTCATCAAATGCATTAGCTTCGAACTTTTTTGCTGCGTGCATTACTGAGTTGTTGGGTTTCATTTTTTGACGAGAAAAAGATGTATTACTACTAAATGTATATATTGGAGCCGTATCTATCTGTATACCAAGCCAATCGGCAAAAAATAAACGATGTTGTGTTTCATTTTGTTGCGAAATGTCGTGTTCATTAACAATGTTTGATGGTATTTCTTTTAAAAATCGTGATGGAAATTGATCAACCATCTTGCTGTAGGTATACCGATAACGTGCTCGAGTCAGAAGTAAATGCTCTTTTGCTCTTGTAATGCCTACATAAAATAAACGGCGTTCTTCTTCAATTTTACTCATTTCTTGCAAAGATCGTGAGCTTGGTAATAAACCATCTTCTAGCCCAGTGATAATCACTGTATCGAATTCTAACCCTTTCGCTGCGTGTAGTGTCATCATGAGTATTGGATTTTTTTCGTTTTCTTGATTCGTTTTATGTTCCTGCATGAGAGCAACTTGATCTAAAAGTTGTTCTATTGTGTTAACGCCCTGTGTTGTAAAGTGCTTAATTGCGTTTAATAACTCATTAACGTTATCAATACGTATTGTTGCTTCTTGCGTGTCATACGAATCTTTTAAATAAGTTAAATAGCGTGTTTTTATAATAAAATACTCAATTGCTCTATATGGGTCCGTTTGTATATCAACTTCATGAAAAAAAAGTAAAAATTGTTGTATAATAGCAGCTTTTTTTCCCACAATGTTCTTTTGTTCAATAAGATTTGTCAGGATGTTTTTAAAACTTAAAAAAGGTTGATCTTTCCAGTGACCATGAATTAATTCTTCTACTGCTGGGCCTAAGCCACGTGTTGGTGTGTTTATAATACGAAACAATGATGTTCGATCGAATGGGTTTACTACTAAGCGCAGATAAGCAAGGATATCCTTGATTTCTTTACGTTCATAGAAATTAATACCACCAATGATTTTGTAGGGAATATTTTGTTTGATAAGTGTTTCTTCTATTGCACGCGATTGAAAGTGTGTACGATAAAGTATTGCAACAGATGTTTGTTTTTTTTGTTGCATGATGATTTTCAGTAATTGTGCAATTGCTTGTGCTTCTTGATACTCAGATAAACAGGAAAGGGCACGAACACGATTATTTCCTGTTTTTTTTGACCATAATTTTTTTGGATTGCGTTCCATGTTATGAGTAATTACTTGGTTGGCAATGCTTAAAATGGGTTGAACTGAACGATAGTTTTGCTCAATGGTAATAACGGTAGTATTTGGAAAATCTTTTTTAAAGTTCATAATGTTGGCTACAGTAGCACCGCGCCATGAGTAAATAGATTGATCTTCATCGCCAACAACACATATAGAATCGGCAACTATTTTGTCTCCATCTTTTGTCATTTGTTTCAAAAGTGTATGTTGTACTATATTCGTATCTTGATATTCATCAACTAAAATATGCTTAACGGTTTCATGGAATTCTTGTTTAAAGCTCGTATTTATATATTTATTATGCGTATTGTTTTTTTCAAAAAGCCTGAGTCCCTCAAGTAATAAATCATCAAAATCAAAACATTTACTGAGTTTTTTTTCTTTCTCATATGTATGATATACATCTACAATCATACGATTATCACGATAAAATGCCGGTGTATCAGGATCAATAATATGATTCTTTATATGTGATATTTGGTAACCGAGGCTTTTGGGTGTGATTTGCTTTTGTAAGTTATTGCGTTTTAAAATTGAGCTGATCAACTTGGTGCGATCATCTTCGTCCATGACGGAAAAAAATGGACTATCCAGAAGGTGCTGATTTTTTTTGATTAATAATAAGCAATATGAGTGAAATGTACCAATAAATGGAAGTTCTTTTGTTTCATGACCCAAAAAATGTTGAATACGCTCTTTCATTTCCTGTGCTGCTTTATTGGTAAATGTAAGTGCAACAATTGCTGAAGGGTTTATTCCATGATTGGTAATCAGATGGGTAATGCGTGCAGTGATCACTCGTGTTTTACCAGATCCTGCACCAGCAACAACCAATAAAGGTCCTCTTTTATGTTCAACTGCTTTTTTTTGTTCTGTGTTTAATTGTGTTTGCAAAAATTGGTTAAAATCCATCTGTTATACCCTATTCATGTTACTCCATTGGTATTGACAGTGTAACGAAAAAAAGAAGTGTTGTCTTAAGCTATTGTAATAAAAAGCGTAATTATTGTGTTTTGTTGTTCCTAAGTTTATCGAGGTATTTAATCTCTTCTGGAGCACTATGTTTTATTCTTTGATTATGATTTTGATCTGCTTTAATAGCATCAGCATCAAGGTCTTTCTGATTTTTGATAATAAGTGGGCTGGTAAATTTATCTGGTGCATTCATTATAAAAGCAATAGTGACTTTTGGATTATCTAATTCGTATATCAGCTGTGCAAATGTTTTGTTGTTTTTGTCTGTAGTTGAATAATCAATCCAATTCTGATTAATAAGTTTCTCAGCCTTTTGTATGTCTTTTTTTTGTATTGCACAGATAAGTTCTTTGGCTTTCTGTGTACCGACTCGTTTTTGCATTGCTTTGTCTATTTCTTCATTGCGCAATGTGCTTATTAAATAAGAGATAGTTGGGTAATAATTATTATTTTGTGAAAAATCTATCCATCCAAAGGTAATAAGAGTTTTTGCTAGCTTAATATCTCCATCATTGAGGGCCAAAATAAGTTTTTCGCTTTCGTACCTTTGTACTGTTTTTCTGAATTTTTCTTGATTGTGTTTATGAATTTGTTTTTCATCCATACAAAAGATGGTTTTGTGGCTTATAGACATGAACGTTATAAAAATAAAAATGTGTTTTTTCATTGTTTCTCCTATGCAAAATTTAACATTATGTATAATGACTATTATAAATTCTTAGGTGGCGTATCAAGTAAATAGAAGAATGGAAGTTATATATGCTTATTTATAAGAGTTTTTGAGAGTTAGCCTTGGAGTCTGAGGAAGAATTTTTTAAGTTGCTTAATTTTTCTTTTACTAAAGTGATAATAATTTCATTCATTACACTTTGCCAGTTGTCAGGTTCTATCTGTCGAAATAATTGCATTGTTGGATACCAAGGACAGTCAGAACGATGTTGCATCCAGCGCCAATCAGCGACATAGGGTAATAGTACCCAAGTAGGTGCACCAAGTGCACCAGCAAGATGTGCAACAGATGTATCTACAGTGATGACTAAATCAAGATTTTTAATGAGTGCAGCCGTATCCATAAAGCGGCCGTGGGAATAGTCAAAATCATTATATGAGTGAATAACAATATTGTTACTGAGTTCTTTTAATTCTTCAAGTCCATTTATTTTCTGTAAGCTATATACACTTACCCCATCTATGCGTGCAAGTTCTGCAAATAATTTGACAGGTACTGCTTTTCGCGAAAGGGGTGATTTAAACTTTTCATAGTACGGGCTGCCTTGCCAGCAAATACCAATTTTAAAATTTGTATCGTGTGCGATTTTTTGTTTCCAAGAATCAACAAGTTCTGGTTGTGCCCATATATACGGAACGTTATTTGGAATATCATGCTCAGACCAGGTGTTAAAAACATGTGGTAAACTCATAATGGGAATTTGATAATCATGTTCAATATTAAGTGGTTTGTTTTCATTTACCATGATTAACTTATCTATATATGGAGATGTATTAAGTAAATCTAGAAGTGTATGCTGTGTTTCAAAAATAACGATGGCACCCATTTTTTTTAGCAACTGTGCATAGCGAATAAATTGTATCGAATCGCCTTGGCCATACTCTGCACGAACGACAATTTTTTTCCCGCATAAGTCAGTTTTTCCGTCCCACTGCTTATCGCTAAATTTTCTTTTATCGGGCATGCGTTTCCAGCGATGCTCAAATGCATCCCAACCATTTTTAAAGTCACCGAGTGCAAGCAATGATTCACCAAGTCCATATTGCAGGTGTGCTTGATTGGGCTTAAGTGTGATACCACGTTTATAATAATCTGCTGCACGTCTCATATCGCCTTTGTAGCGAGCAGTGTGTCCGGCATTACGTAAGGCATCAATACACTGTGGTGCGATTTTTAATACGGCATCATAACAATCAAGTGCCTTGTCATATACATATTGTTGTGTGTATAAAACACCAAGTTCAAACTGCGCGTCGATATCATTAGGGTTTAGTGCTATTGCACGCGTAAACATTTCAATAGCTTCGTGTATTTTTTTTGCATTTCGCAATGAGCGAGCACAATAAAAATGCGCATTGAAATGACGAGTATTTTGGTTGGCTGCTTTCTTAAAATAGTTGGCAGCTTGTTTCCATCTTATTAGGTGCATACAACAGAGTCCAGCATTAAAATATGCATTTATTGAGTATGGAGTGAGGTGTATTGTTTTTTTAAACAAATCTAATGCGTGCTGATAGTCTTTATTGTTGAATGCATTTACACCTTGATCAAACCAGTGTGTGTTATTGTCTACTATGCAAGATAGCTTAGCGGTAAGAAAGAGTAACAAAAGTAAATATACCTTTTTTTTCATGAAAGTTCCTTAATAATTTCTTGTATGACGGTTTCCCAATCACCTGGTTTTTTTTGTCTGAATAATCGCATGGTTGGATACCATGGAGAGTTGGTTTTGTTGAGCATCCAGCGCCAATCCGCTTTATATGGCAATAAGACCCAAACAGGCACGCCAAGTGCTCCTGCCAAATGAGCAATTGAAGTATCTATTGTTATTATCAAGTCAAGATTTTTCATGATGGCAGCTGTATCCATAAAGCGACCGTTATCTCTATCGAATGTTTCGTCAAAAATATGCAAATTAAATGTACAGTTTTGTAGTTCTTTATACCCATGTATTTTTTGTAGACTATATAGCTGAATGTTTTGCAATTGTGCAAGTGGATCAAATGTTGCAAGTTGAATGTTTTTGTTCAATGAAGGTAGTGCTTTATGGTCGCCACTACCACACCAACAAATACCGATGTTTATTTTTTTGGTTGGAAGTTTTTTTTGCCAGTGCCCTATTAATTGCCTATCTGCAAATATATACGGCACTTCGGTTGGTATAGTTTCAAGTGTTGTGCCGAATATATGTGGTAAACTGAGCAACGGAATTTGAATATCATGTTTTGGAAAAATATGTCCTGATTGAACAATCTTATCGATATAAGGACACAAAGCAAAAAGATCTACAAGAGGCTTGTATAATTGTAGAATCACACGAGCACCTTGATTTTTTATTAATTTTAGATAACGAATAAATTGTATGCAATCGCCAAATCCCCATTCGCACCGAACAAGTATTGTTTTGCCGGTTAAATCGGCATTTTTCCAGTCATAATGTTTAAATTTTTTTATTTCTGGAGCACGCCACTCAAATTCTTCAAATCCCTTGTTTAACTTACCCTGTATTAAATAACATTGTGCAATACCAAGATGTGCATGTGCGTGCTGTGGTTCACACTTTAAAACTTTTTGATAACACGTGATTGCTTCATCGATGTGATCAGTATTTTTTAGTGTGTAAGCAAGATTGTATAATGTGTTTACTAAATCCTTATGGTGCGGTTTGAGTTGTAGTGCATTGCTGTATGCTTGTATTGCTTGTGGCACATTATTAAGTGCTTTATATATATTACCGAGTAAATAGTAAGCTTCAAAAAAATATGGATCAATGTATGTTGCTTTCGTACATAGCGGCAGTCCTGGTTTATGTTGATTCTTGATATGCAATAATCGTGCAAGTGCATAATGCGCTTTTGCATGCCATGGATCGAGCTCAATAGCTTTTTTAAGATGTTGGAGTGCATGTTCAAGATTTTGTGTTATTTCATATGCAATGCTCAAATTAAAATGTGCCATAGCACAATCGGGCAGTATTTTGATTACTTTTTTATAGCTTGCAATTGCCTCTAGATATTTTTGTTCACAAAAAAGCTTGTTTGCCAGATTGAGTTCATGTATTGTAGCATTTGTTTCTTTGCGGCTTAGTCGTTCTGCATAAATGCTTGTTGGTATGAGTAGAAGAAAAAAGAAAAAAATATTACATGTTAATAAGTTCTTGTAATGCATGTTTCACTTCTTCGATAACAGTTGTCCAGTCACCAGGTTTTTTCTGTCTAAAAAGCCGCATAGTATATGGGTACCACGGAGTATCATTTCTTTTTTTCTGCCATCGCCACTCAGCATTATAGGGGAGTAATACCCACGTCTGAGCGCCAAGTGAGCCAGCAACATGTACAATTGATGTATCAGCAGAAATAATTAAATCAATATTTTTAATAAGTGCAGCGGTATCCATAAAGCGGCCATTAGATTCATCAAAATCATTATCGAAATGGTGTATAACAAACTGTTTTGGTAAGTTTTGTAATTTTGCTATGCCGTGTATTTTTTGTAAGCTATAAAAACTAATACCATCAATGCTCGAAAGTGGCTCAAACAACTGCAGCGGAATTGATCGTTTTGTGTACGGACTTTCTTCTAAATAAATCGGTTTTGCATGCCAACATAAACCAACTTTGAAGTTTTGGTCGCACTCAAGTTTTTTTTTCCATAGCTCAATCAATGTTATATTAGCAAATAGATATGGTGGTGACGCTGGAATGCTATCTAAATCTGTTTTGAAAATCATAGGTAAACTTAAATAAGGAATTTGAAAATCGCAATAATAGGGTGCTTTGCCAACGGGTATCAATTGATCAATATATGGACATGAAGCAAAAAGAGACATAAGAGCATCAAATGTTTGAACAATAACGGTAGCACCTATACTTTTGAGCAATTTTGCATAGGGTAAAACAAACTGAATCATATCTCCAAGTCCCCATTCTGCGCGTAGAAAAATATGCTTTCCTGCTAATTTTTGTGGTGTTAAATCTTGATGGGTGAACTGCTTTATATATGTTTTATAATCAGCCATGCGATATTCAAATTCTGGCCATCCGTTTTCAAAATCGCAAATTGCCAAACGTGCTTTTGCCCTTCCTAAATGTGCTTTTTCGTTATCCGGTTCCAACGCAATTGCTTTGTTGTACCATGTAATTGCTTCTTCTTGTTCGCCAATTAAGTTACATATGTATCCTAAGTTGTACACGATTGCGGTCTCTTTTGGAGTATATTCATGTATTGTTTTGTATAGTTGATATGCTTTTTCTGGCTGATTGTTTTTAACTGATTGGTATGCGCGTTTATGAAGATCATTTAAGTTTTCTTTTGTCGAAGTACAAAAAAAGAGCGATAAAAAAATGAGTGAAAAGTAATGTGGTGTATTAATGTGTATGCGAGAAAAAGATATCATAACTACTCTTTTTGGTGATCAAGTTTTGCTGTATGCTACTACAAAAAAAATGATGAGTAAAATTATTGCACGAGTTTAATTGAAAAGACTTATAATAGCCTGCTTAACACTATTCATAACTGTGTACCAATCACCAGCTTCTGGTTGCCGAAATAAGCGCATGGTTGGATACCACGGTGAGTCATAGCGGTTTAATAGCCAACGCCAATCTGCTTGATGCGGCAATAATATCCATGTAGGTGTGCCAAGACCACCAGCAAGATGCGCAATAGATGTATCAACAGTAATAACTAAATCAAGATTTTTGATAAGTGCTGCAGTATCCATAAAGGGGCCGTGTGATTCGTCAAAATTATCAAATGAAATAACAGGTAAGTGTTGCGGTAATACTTCTAGTTGTTCGATTCCATTAATCTTTTGCAAACTATAGAGTGTTACATTGTTGAGTTGTGAAAGCTCTGCAAGTAAGCTGAGCGGAATTGATTTTGCCAGCGAATCTTTGTGTGCTTGTGCGTTACTTGAGTTTTTATGCATATCTGTTTGCCAGCAAATACCAATTTTAAAGTTTGTATCATACTTAATTTTTTCATGCCACAGCTCTACTAATTGGTTATCCGCATACAAATACGGTATATATATTGGAATTGTTTCTAAAACGGTATTAAAAATAAGTGGCATGCTCATTATCAGTGCTTGCAAGTCAGTTTTTGGTAATTTATTTCCTGTTTGAATAACTTTATCGATATATGGACATAATTGTAAAAGTTTTACCAATGGTTTTTGGCATTCAACAATTACGTATGCATCACGTTGTTTTAGCACATAGGCATAGCGAATAAATTGTAGTGTGTCGCCAAGCCCATATTCACCCTTTAGTAAAATTTTTTTGTCTTTGAGGTTGTTGTTTTTTTTAATAAAATTTTCGAAATCTCTGTTGTAATGTGGTGGGTTTATCCATCTGTATTCATATGAGGTCCAACCACGCTCAAAATTACCTTGTGCTAAATAGATATGCGATAGAGCTCGATGTGCTTGTGCATTATTTTCTTCAAGTTTTAAAACCTGCTCATAATATTTTTGAGCGTCATTCCAATGGCCGGCGCGTTTTGCTACAAAACCAGCATTACACAATAAATTAATATTGTGAGGATAGTGTATAATTATATTTTTATACAGATAATATGCATTTTTGTAGTCATGATTTTTAATAAAATTATATGCATGATTAATCTCATTTTGCATATTATATGTTTGTACAGAACAGTAAGGGTGACCGGTAATTAAAAATAGTATAAAAAATTTTTTCATATCAATATTGGCGCTTGGAAATGAAAGGATGGCAAAAGAGCGCCGGGCGGAATAATCTCATTGATGTATGGTTGTTGTTTTAAAAGTGGAATAAGTGCGTTGTGAATTGGTGCAAAAATAATATATGCACCACGTTTTTTAAGAAGTTGTGCATAACGTAACATCCAAATTGAATCGCCAATACCCCATTCTGCCCGTAGTAATATAATTTTGTTATTCAGTCGCGCATGGTTTGTAATATATCTTTTAAAGTCTTGTGTTGATTTCCATGGTTTGCCTAAATGCCATTCTAATTCTCTCCAGCCTTTTTCAAAGTTACCAAGTGTAAGATATGTTTGTGCAAGGCCGATGTGTGCAGCAGTTCTGTATGATTGGCTATCTAATAGTTTTTTATATAATGTTATTGCTTTTTTGTAATCACCGCATTCTCGTATGTTGCGTATATATGCAAGATGATCTTGCGATAAAGTAAACAATGCGGAAAAAACCATACTGAATGCGAGTATAAGATGAAGCTTGTTGCTGTAGAGAATGTTTTTGTTATGAAACAAGCCCATATAAATCATTCGGTTTCATGTATAGTTGATCGATAATCTGTGCAATCGAAATGTCTGGATTTTTTGGTGTGTTGCCGCGTGGGTCATCGCAATCGATTGGAGCAATATTATTTCCTTGGATGATGAAGTTACATATTCGTATATCTGTATGACCGATGTCTCGTAGAGTTTGCTTTACATTATTTAATTGTTGAGCAATATGTGGACGTGTTGGATAGGAGCCTTCAAGCATTACAAAGGTGAGTAAATTAATGCCTCTGATCCACTGGTGCTTTGACCAATCAGGATATTTCAACAAAAACTTATTTTCAAATGTACTCTCAATGCGATACTCATCTGTTTGATGACCTCGTGTCCAATGAGTTCGTTTTAATGTGTTACGTGGGTTTTCTAAAAGATACATGTGTGAGTGGGCATATGGCTTATCGTACTTAGATTTTTGAAGACTAGTCTCATGTATCATCATGCTGCCCTTGCGTACAATATATTGTGAGGTCAAATCCAAGTAGCTTTTTGTATAACTGGATACTTCAACAAATGGTGTTTCGATGATAATGTGGTCACCAAGTTTTTTTATGAGTTCGAAAATAAGTTCATGGTCCTTTTCGAACCATGCAATAGTGCCATCCAATGCGAGAACAACATCAAAATGCTCGCATTCACTTAACCGTTGTAGGTCTTTGGCTGTAATATTTTTTGCTAGGACTACGCAGCCATTGACTAAATCATTTTTTTCACATAGTGAAACAAGGCTATTGTCAGAACTTAACATTACACATGTTGCATTATAATCATGAGCAATACGGAATGAAAAATAACCTTGTTGTGGATTTAAATCAAGAACGGTGATTGGACGTTTATATTGGTTTAGTATTTTCTGTATTGTTAGATAGCGCTCGTGGCATTTTTTGTTACCAGAGCTTACGGTTATGTTATTGATAATAATATCTTGGTAGTAGTGTTGAAGTTGGTGGCGTATTTCAAGCTGCTTATGGTATGCGCTTTGCATATCATGTTGTATCATCTCTATGTCAAAAGGCTTTACAAGTGCTTCCTGATACAGTTGTATCGCATCTTCTACGTAGCCACTTCTTTCAAATAGTTTGCCGACGTAATATGCAAGTTGTTTGCTACAAGCACATTCAGAAATATACCGTTGTGCTTCATGTGCATTGGTAAAATTATAATGCTCCCATAGTGCACGTGCATAAAGCGGATAGACGTCTTTATAATCAGGATTGTGTATGAGGGCTTGGTTGTAAGCAATAAGTGCTTGATCAGTTTTGTTTATTGAGTGTAGTGCATTTCCAAGAAAAAAATATGCTTTTGCATAAGTTGGTTTTATCTCAAGTGCTTTTTTTAGGTATTTGATTGCTTGTTCAAAGTCTTTATAACAAGTAGCTAGAATAAATCCTATGTTACAGTGAGCAGAAGAAATATTTGGGTCTATTTTTATAATTTTTTTATACAATGTAATTGCACTATCAAATTGCCGATTAAAATAATATTGCTCGGCGCGTTTGTGTAAAAGTTGAATGGTATTATTAATTTCTTCGATGCTTACCGTACGAGAAAAAAAATGGGTTAGTGAGCACAAAAAATAAAAAAAGAAGAATGCTGTACGATTGAAAATATACTTCATATTATTGTCTCTTTATTATTTTTCGGTAGTGGTTTTTGTTGTGCAATATATTTGCTACGTGCAATGTATGCTTTATTGAGTTGTGTTTGTAGAATTTCATTGCTGGGTTCTTGACTAAGTATTTGTTTATACAGATTGATTGCTTGATCAAATTGTTTTTCTTCAACTAATATATTGGCTAGGTTGAAATAGGCTTTGCCATATCCTTTATTCAGTTCGATGGCTTTTTTGAGTTCATCAAGAGCCTCTTTATTTTTGCATTGTTGATGGAATGTGATGCCTTTGTAACAATGTCCTTGGGGGCAGTTGGGTTTTATTTGTAATGCATTATCAAAATGGTTGTGTGCTCTATAAAAATAATTCTTTGCTTTTTCAGGATCATTTTTTAAATTGTGCTGTTGGCCATAGCGAATATATGTAATACCAATATTTAATTCCTGTTGTAATGGATCGATATGTGGTGTGAATGGTTTACGGTATGCATGCCAAAAGTATTGTGAACAAAAGCCTGCGCAAACTGAAAACACAAATACAATAAGTGAAAAGGTATATATTTTTTTTGTATATGTATGATGTTCGTCTATATGTTTATACATGTGTATCGCTTTTTAGTGCGAAAGTATTATGCGTAACTCATTGTATATCTTATCCATGACGGATTGCCATGTATCAATTTCTTTTCGTCTAAAAATTCTTGCAGTTGGATACCATGGATTGTCATCTCTGTCTTCTAGCCAACGCCATTCGGCAGGAAAAGGCAGTACAACCCAAACTGGTACCCCTAAACCGCCAGCTAAATGAGCAATTGAAGTGTCGACTGTGATGACTAAATCCAAATTTTTTATAACAGCTGCTGTGTCCATGAAACGGCCCTGGTTTTTATCAAAAGTGTCATCAAAACAACGAATTATTTGTTTGTTTTCCAAAGTCTTTAATTGATCTAATCCATTAAAACGTTGCAGACTATAAATACTGATACCAGGTATATCTGCTAATTGGGCGAACATGTTAAGCGGCATAAATTTATCTGTACTGTGTGCAAGATCTCCGTGCCAGCAAATGCCTATTTTAAAATTAGTATTATGTGTTAATTGCTTTTTCCAAAATGCAACTAGATTTTTGTCTGCAAACAGATATGGTATATGCGCAGGAACGGTTTCCAGTGTTGTTTTATATACAGAAGGTAAGTTTAACATTGGAATTTGTAGATCGAATGCTGGTATTGGAGAGCCAATCACTATCAGCTCGTCAATGTAATCACATAAAGCCAGTATATCAATAAGTGGTCGCTGTACTTCAGCAATGACTATTGCACCGTCGTGTTTTAATAGTTGTGCATAGCGGATAAATTGAAGTGTGTCGCCAAGCCCTTGCTCAACACGTAATAAAATACGTTTGCCTTGTACATTTTCTATGCCGTTCCATAACTTATCTAAGGGCCATGTAAAATTCCGAGGACTTTTTTTGTCACGTAACCAGCGCCATTCATATTCTTCAAATCCTTCATGCAATTTACCAACTGCCAATAGTGAAAGCGCTAGACAAAAATGAGTAGCAACATTATTAGGATCATGTTCTAACGCAGTGCGATACCATTCAATGGATTCTCTATAGCGGCCACATTTTTCTGCTAGAGTAAAAGCAATATTGTGATAAACCGCAGCAAAATTGCCGGCCATAATCAAAATTGTTTTAAATGCTTCAATTGCTTTTTTTGGTTGTTTGTGATCAAAAAACTCATTACCTAACTGAAATAATATAACGGCACAATCACGAATTGATTGATTTCCTTCTGGACGTACGGCAATGGCTTTTTTTAGATAGTACAGTGCATCATCAAGATTCTGTTTTTTTAAATGAGTTGCACTAGCTTGTAATAGTTGATCGTATGACTGATGTTCAGAATATAATACTGGATAAGAAAATGTACTTACAAAAAATGATATGAAAATAAATAGTGACTTAAAGTTTCTTGTTACGTATTTCATGGTGCCTCATTACTGATTATTACTGATAATATTACGTAGTTTAATATTGTGGTCAATAGGTGTTGTATCTTTTTTGAATTTTTATAGAATTACTTCAAGAGTCTCGGCTGGAAGAATATTTAGAGGTAAACGTATTTTTGATTGCGGTTTCAATTAAAGTATTTATCTCACTTGTTTTAATATAACTGATGTTATCTTTTTTAAATGTAGAATTTATGTGTTCGTTGTAAAAATTATAAAATTGGTTAGATATATTGGTTAATTTTGCATGATACATCTCAGCCAATTTTTTGTCTTGTTCATAAAAATTATGTACTTCAGTGAGAGAGATTAATCTGTAACAATTGTTGTTTTTTTCTCTTTTATTGATAAGTGCTTTTGCAAGCCGGATGCCCAATGGAATAAGTTCCGTATATGTATAAGAAAGTTTTTCAATAATATGTGTTGGATTACTAGTGTTATATAAACTAACTATTGACTGAGCTTTGTCGTTTGCAGAATCAAAAAATTGTTTAATTTTGCATATAGAATTTAGTGTGTCATGAATTAGTTTAATAAACGTCTGAGATGCTTCATTATACTGAAAAATTGGATTACAACAACTATGTGAATTGTAAATCTCTTTTTTGATGGTCTCAAAAAATAAAGGACAATTATCAGAGTCATTTTGTATTGTTTTAATATCGATATTATCAATAATGTTCTTAACGTTATTCGTTAAATTACTGCATATTGTTTTTCTACTATTGTTATGTGTTTTAATATTAGTGTTTAGTGTTTTAATATTAGTGTTTAGTGTTTTAATAAGAGTACTTAGATTATCAAGTTCGCGTATCTTCGTGTGTAATTGTTTATTTTCATTATGCATAGTTTTCAAACTATTAGTGAGGTTTTTTTCTATTGAAGTAATGTCGCTTTTTCTAGCAAATACACCCGGTGATATACTGCCAATTGTAAATAGCATGCCAATACCAGAGGCGAATGCAGCATATACATTATGATTTTTTAATGAGTAGTAGGCACCAACTGTAGAAGCAACTGCGCTTGCACCAAGAATACTTGTGTAGGCTATTGGGTGCTTATAAAATGTTTTACCAATTGCAATACCAGCTTCTTGTAGTTTATTATAGATTGAGTTGTTAGATTGTTGTGCATAGCAGTCTGTATTGAAATTAACTGTGGTGTTATGCATATCATATGAATTTACGGCGCCCAACTCTTCTGAATAATTATTTTCTTCCACTTCATTAATTTCTGCCACTTTATCTTCTTCCATGCCATGAGCACAGGTTACGTGTGATAATGAAAATAATAAAAGTAAGCTGATTACCATATTTTTTTTCATTTTTTTCTTTTCGATATTACGATTAATGCAATGTTTTCAATTAGCAAATTACCTTGGCGCATAAATGCAGTCATATAGCGCCCAGTAAAGTAGTATTTATTATATATGAAAATAAAAAAAACGTATAGCGGTTGTGCTCGTTTAGTACATAGGAGAATTTTTTGGGCAGTGGTATTTTCCTTTTCTATTCATACAGTGTATTATTCTATCTATTATGCATTTGAATGAGGACATACTCATCAGATAAATACCGCTTAGTTTTTTTGCTCAAAATCGAGTTTAATTTTTTTCATAAGTTTACCAACAAGTCGTTTTTTCAACCAGTTTTGATCATTTTGTGAAATTTGATTATCAGATGATATAGAGATATATTTTTTTAGAAGTTCTTCCAATCGAATATGATTTATTTCGTTGGTTTCTGATATTTTTTACCACGTTTATTCAAGAGATTTGTTTAGAGAGGATCATGGATAATGTGAGAAATTCTCTGAAAAACCCTTTTAAACACCGATTTCCATTCAAAAGGCTTTTCCTGTTTAAATACTCTCATGCTTGGATACCAGGGGGAATAAGATTTGCCAGAAAGCCAGCGCCAATCGCTCTGATATGGTAGTAGTACATAAACGGGAATTCCTAGCGCACCAGCAAGGTGAGCAATAGCTGTATCTGGGCAAATAACTACATCAAGATGTTGCATAAGTGCCGCTGTATCCATGAATGCCCCATTTTCAGTGTCTAGATCATCAAAAGAGATGATGTGTACATCATCAGGAAGATTATCTAAATCTTTTTGCCCATCGTGACGTTGCAAACTATATAGCGTGATGCCAGGTTGCTTTGCTAGTGCATAAAAATGTTCAAGTGGTATGCCACGGCGTGCGATGGGATAGCGTGATGAATCGTTGTGCATATTTACTTGCCAACAGATACCAATTTTAAAATTGGTATCATCTTTTATTTTTTTTTTCCAGTATTTAACGAGTTGTTGATCGGGAAAAAGATATGGGACGTTGTTGGGCAGTGTCTGTTGTGTTGACCTAAAAATACAAGGTAGTGACATCAAGCTGGCATGAGCATTTCTTTCTGGATAAGCACTACCAGAAGGAATCAATTGATCAATATATGGGCAGTTAGAAAAAAGGGGGATAAGTTGTTTTTGTATATAAACCAACACTGTTGCATCCATTTCCTTTAATATTTGTGCATAACGAATGAATTGAATGCTGTCACCAAGACCACCTTGATACTGCAATAATATTTTTTTTCCTTTTATGGTTTTTTTTCTCAAAAAATTACGTAATCTTTCGGCAGTGTTATGGACGCGTCTAAGATACTCATCGTAATAGGGCCATCCAGCGTCAAAGTTACCATTTGTTATATAACTCATGGCGAGGCCAAAGTGTGCGTGTTCGTAATCAGGTTCTAGTTCAAGTACCCGTTGATAGAGCGTAATGGCTTCGTCTAATTTGCCAGCTATTTTTAACGTATATGCTTTGTTATATAATATTTGTGGGTTATTTGGATCTATTTTCAAAATATGATTATACAGTGTGATAGTTTGCTCTGTTTGTCCGAGTGTTATTAAGTGATGTGCAAGATCAATCAGTTGAGTTATCGATGGATTTTTTTTAATGAGAACTGTATATGCACTGTTTAAGCAGGTAATTGCTTCTTTGTAGTTACTAGATTCTCTGTATAATAGTGCGGCTTCTTTGTATGCATCAAACCATTCTGGTGCATATTTGATTGTCTGTTGATAGAAAGCGAGTGCTTTGTTGTGATTGTTTAAATGTCTATAGCTTTCTGCAGCATAAAAATATGCTTTTGCATAATCTTTTTTTTGTTCAATTGCGCTATTAAAATATTCAATGGCGAGTTCCCATTTTTTCTGTGTTTTTAGAACGATACCTATATTAAAAAGAGTCTGTGCATTATGGGGGTTAAGCTCGTGTGCTTTTTCATAATATTCAAGTGCGCTATTGAATTTTTTTTGATAAAAAAAATGAGTTCCTTGCTGAAAGTATTCTTTAAAAGAGTCAGTTGCTGCGCAGATGCTACTACACAGTAATATAAAAAAACTAATAACGTGCATACTGTTTTTCTTCAACAAAATGAGAGCTGCATAGCTCATTTATTGCTCGTTTAATTCTTCCACGTTTATCGTTGATGTAGTATACACTACGTGCAAGTTGTATAAAATCATTATCGAATTCTTTGAGGCGTTCTTTATCACGAATGTCGTCCTCGATATCCCACAATGTATTATTAATATCAAGAAGTGCTTCGGTTAACGATACCATTGATTCCGAGTGTGGAATTTTTGCATTGCGTGTCTCAGTTAGACTTTCAAGTTCTATGCGAACATTTTTTAATTTTTGTGCATTTGTGATTTTTTTATTTTTGATTTGTAATATTGTTATTTTATCAATCAATTCACCAACTGAAATTTCTGCGGAGATATGTTCTGTTTTTTGTAGTAAGCAATGAGATTTTTTGTTTTTTTTTGTAAGTCTTATATAGTCTGGTAGTTTATCAACAATGGTTTGAATAACTGTTTTCCAATCACCAATAGTTGGCTGACGGAATAAACGCATATTCTCTGGATACCATGGTGTATCAGGTCTATCTAACATCCAGCGCCAGTCAGGAGGATTAGGAATTAAAATCCATGTTGGAACACCAAGTGCACCAGCAAGATGAGCGGTAGCAGTGTCAACCGAAATAACTAAATCAAGATTAAGCATAACAGCTGCAGTATCCATAAAGTGACCATTGTTGTTTTTGTTGTCAAAATCGTCACCAAAGGTTACTAGTGTGCAATCGGGAGCAAGTTTTTTTATTTGTTTTGTTCCAGTCATACGTTGTAGGTTATACACTGTTACGCCCGGTAAGTTCATGAGTGGTTCAAACATTTTGACATTAAGTGATTTGGCAGCAACAGCAGTACGCAAAAAATGAGTGTTATAATTTGGATTTCCTTGCCAACAAATACCAATTTTAAAGTTGGTATCAGGGGCTAATTCTTTTTTCCAATAATCTACAAGTTCTTTTTTGGGATGAATGTATGGAATATTGTTCGGAATTGTTTTTTCAACTGTGTTTAAAATATAGGGCAACGAAAGAAGGGGTGCGTGTGTATCAAAATAAGGTAAATGATCATGCAAAGCAATTACTTTATCTATATATGGGCAACATGTACGCAGCAGGGTAACTAAAGGTGACTGGGATGCAAATATTACTGTTGCGCCCATTCTTTTTAATACCTGTGCGTAACGAATAAATTGCAATGTATCACCTAAACCTTGTTCTGCGTGTAACAATATTGTTTTGCCATTCAAGTTAGTACCATCCCAGAGCGGCTGCTCAAAAACACGAGGTTTTTTATCGTCACGCTTCCAGCGCCATTCGTATTCTGGCCAACCTTCTTTAAATTCTCCACGAATTAGGTGTGCCATGCTTTTACCAAAATGTGCTTCAACATAATCTGGCTTCATAGCAAGTACTTTATGATACAACGTTATAGCTTCTTCTATTTTGCCAATTTTTTTAAGTGAATAAGCGATATTATACAGTACTGCTATATTGCGAGGTTGTAGTTCAATAATTTGATTATACACTTCAAGTGCTTTTTCTGTTTTATTATTCATGTTGAGTGAATTAGCAAACTCCAAGAGGGTGTTGGCATTTTTAGGCTGTAGTTTAACAGCATGTTCAAAACATGCCTGAGCCTGATCAAATTTACTTTGCTCGTTGAGTATACGTGCTAAACAAAGATGCGCTTCAGCGCTTTTCGTGTCAATTTCTAATGCTTTTTTATAGGCATTCTCAGCTTTATCATTCTGTTTTAATTTTTTATATGCATTGCCTAAGTGAATGTATGCTTTTACATAGCCTGGGTGTAGACGAATAGCATGTTGATAACAATGTATTGCTTCATTAACTCTATTTTTTTGTGCAAGTGCTAACGCACAATTAAAATATGCCTGATGGCAACGTGGGTTTAACGCCAATGTTTTTTGATAATATGTTATGGCTTGTTCAAAATCATTTTTGCGGAAATAATCATTTGCATGGGCAAAAAGCTGCTCAAAGTTTTGTGTAAATATTTTTGTATAGTATGTATAAGGCAAAAATATAATTAAAAAAAAGGCGAAAAAGCGAAGTTGTTTCATGAGAATATTCCTTTTTTGTGGTATGTGTTGTGAGATTGAGCACAGTAATACTAAAAAAAAGATGGAATGTAAAACAGACTCAAAGTAATTGGCGAAAGTTAATAACTATAAAAAAAGCCCCGTAAAAATACGAGGCTTTCAGATAATTCATATATAAAAGTAAGCTTGGTTTATAAACCAATCCAAGTTCCCCAACCAAGTAGGCCTCTACCTTTATTTTCTATGTTATTACTATCGTTGAGGCTTACTGGTACAGCAACTTCTTTTTTTAGCGGCATAATTGTGTTATTAGGCTTAGTTATTTGATTGTCTTGATTGCGTATTCTGGCCATAGCTTCTTTGTGCTTTGCTGCAGTTGCATGCAAATTTTCTTTTGTGATTAATTTTTTTGCACAAGGGTCATTTCCATTTATACGATCTATTTCATTTCTGCACTCAGCGGCAGATTCTCTGTCTTTTTTTGCTCCTTCTGCATCACCAGATTCTTTGCGTTTTTTAGCTCTCTTGAGATATTGAACATTTGCCTTCTCACAGGCGTCAATAGCTTTTTTTTTATCCTTCTCGAGGTTGAAGTGTCTTTTAATGAAGTTGCTACTTTCTGTTTCTTTTAACTTATTTTTTTTATCAAAAATATCTCGGTTCCATGCTATAGATGCACCAAGATCTAGGTTTTGAATATGTGTTGGTAGCTTTATTGAATCAATAGTTTCACTTTTTTGATTAGTAATTGCGATTTCTTTTTTTAGTGTGTTTATTTCTTCTGTTATGCAGCGTTTATCTATATTATTAAGAGTTGAATTTTCTATTTCTTTGAGAAACTCTACTCTTTCTTCGAGGGCTTTAGTAAAATTTTTCTTATAATCATCAAGTGCAGATTCTGCAACTGCGAGTAACCGATTTATTTTTTGTTTATCTTCCTTATCATTTTGTTGGTCGACTAGATTTTTGATATTTTTTCGTTCTTCTATCCTTGCCTCTTGTTCTGAAATTTTAATGTGAGCATTGTAAATAAGTAATTCTGTAATATTATTTCGACTATCTAATACATCAGTGATATTGTGATTTGTAATGTCCCATTCTTCTTGTAACTTTACTATCTCTTCATTTGAAGCGTTATATTTTCTGTAAATAATTGCTGTTCTTTCCAAGTCTCTTTTTTGTATATTCAGTTCTTTTGTTACTTTTTTAGCTTTTTGCGATAGAGTAATGAAATTCGGAGATTCTTGTTTTTCTGCCTTTTTTAATTCAGTGATTTGTTGATCAATTGAGTCTTTTTGTTTAATAAGACGTTCGCAGAGCGCATTTTTGATGGAAATCCACTCACTATTTTTTTCTTTTTTCTTTGTTGTTGGTATAACTTCTTCTTGATCATGTTGATCATGCTGCTGACAATTTCTGATTGCAGGTTTTCCAGTTGCACTACCTCTACGGGCTGTAATTGCATCATTTAAATGCAGATCAATATTAGAATCAATACTAGATGATTTTATCACAGCAGCAGCATGGATAACTGTAGTTGGAATTTGCGAGGTGCTTTTAGCTAGACTGGTTTTATGCTTGTTATTAGTTTGAACAATGCCATCTCGTTCATCCATACACCTTGCTGTGCTAATAATCGAGAAGCACAAGACAGTGATTGTGAGTAACAGTGATAAGCCCTTCATAAAGAACTCCTTTTAATTTTTAAAGGGTTAAAAAACACTATTGCCAACATATGCTTACCAAGAACATCGCATAAACGCAAAACCTATATAGTCTTATACCCAATTAATGGAAAAAACAATAGGCTATGTTGGGTAGAAGATTATTCCGTTATCTGCCAAGATGCAAGAAAATCATTTAATTCTTGTAACGTTTCTTTTGAAAGGGAATTTACAATAACCCGTGGCATATATGGAATAATATCTTCCATAAAACGAGTATTGTTTATGATTTTGTCTGCTTTATTGAAAACATAAAGTATTGGTTTATTTACTTTTAATTCAGTCAAAATATCTTGTACTACTTTTATATGATCAGGAAAATTTGGGTTTGATGCATCAACAACATGCAACAATAAATCGGCATACTGTAGCTCTGACAATGTAGATTTAAATGCTTCAATCAATTGATGAGGTAACAGTTGAATAAAGCCGACGGTATCAGACAGTAAGCCTTTTTTCTGCCCATCAATATATAATTCACGTGTTGTAGTATCAAGTGTTGCAAAAAGTTGATCTTGTGCATAGACATTACTTTTAGTTAATGCATTTAAGATTGTAGATTTACCTGCGTTTGTATAACCAATCAAGCAAATATGTGGTACTTGCGCATTTATTCTACGTTTGCGTTGTGTTTCACGTGCTTTATGCATGACTGCAAGTTGACGTCTTAATCTTAAAATATTGTTATTAATGTGGCGTAATTCTTTTTCTTTTGCTGTTTCACCAGGTCCACGTGTACCAAAATGCCCAGCTTGCTGGCTCATAGAAACACCTTTACCAGCAATGCGTGTTTTTTTATACTGTAACATAGCAATACCAACTTGAGTTTTGCCCTCTGCTGAGTGAGCAGCTTTCTCAAAAATCTGCAAAATTAACCCAGTTCTATCTAAAATATTACAATCAAGGATGTCGCTTATGTTACGCTCTTGCTGTGCGGTAAGTGGTTCTGAAACAATGATTTCTTCAATGTTATTTTGTTCACAAAATGTTTTTATTTCTTCGAGTTTACCTTTAGTGATGAAATACGTAGAATCAATCGTTCTAAGCTTAATAAAAAATTCTTTATCATATACTACTCGATTGGTTTTAACCAAATTGGTAAACTCTTCAAAGTATGAATCTATGTTTGCAATAGAGTTATACGGCGCTTGTATGCCTAAAATAAGAGTTTTTTTATGTATTTTTGTAGGTGTATTTTGTTTATGTGCCATAATACCTTTAAGTATAAGACTTGTGGGTTTTTTTGTATAGAAAAATATAGAGTTTTTGATTGTTTCTTAATCTTAAATGGATAGTAAGAAAATTATGAAAAAATAATATATTGCACCTTGTTTTGCGGCAAGAATTTTTTATTGCAATTTGGCTATATTATTGGTTATGATAAAATACGTAAGGTAAGCTAAAATAATACAAAAGGTAAGGGATGGTAGTATGAAAAAATTATTAATAGCGGGTTTAGTGACAATACTTTTTGTTGGGTTATATGCGCAAGAGGGTCTGAAAGAAAAAAAGCTTGGAGAAAAAGCTGAGTTATTTAACGATAAACAAAAGGAACTCTTTGGTGGCATTGTTAAATCTGCCTTGGAAGCGTCAGAATTACCAGAAGTGAAAAATGCAGGAATACAACTGCAAGATAGTTTCAAAAATTGCTACATGTGTATATGAATGGTTGGAGCGCTAAATTGAATGATGTAGAAAAGAATATTGTTTATCCAATAATGTTGCAAGCAAAAGAGCTGGTTGTATTAGAGGCGATGTATTCTGCTCAATATCCTGATTCAAGTATGAGGCCTAAAGAGGTGAATGAGGAGATGATAGATAAAATAATGGCAGTTGGGTTTTCTGCTGTACCAATCATGATGGGTGCGGGAGATACGTTGAAAAAAACTAAGATTGACGAAAATCTAAGGAATAATATAATAAAGCTTTTTCAGCAGACAATTGATCCAGTTGTTGAGCTATTTAAGCCAGTAAACTTATCACCGACAAAAGAGGTTCTACCCAAACCAATTATTGATTCGGCTAAATCGGTGGAGTTACCAGCTCCTAAGCAAGTAAAGGTTCCGGTAGCTAGAAAACCATTAAGTCAATAAGGATTGAGTAGCGAGCTTTTATTTGCTTACAAAGATGCTTATTTTTGGTACAATAAAAATTGAATAATATTCGATATACAATGCAGGACATCAGCAATAAAGGCATAGTAACGTATGTTTGATTTTTTAACCAATAAACTCTCGTCAATTTTTTCTACAATCAGTGATAGTAGTCGTTTGACAGAAAAAAATATTAAAGATGCTCTTAATAGTGTGCAGGACGCATTGCTTCAAGCAGATGTGCCATATGATTTAGTACAAGTGTTTATCGAAAATGTAAAAAAGGAAGTGATTGGGCAAAAAGTAATTGCCGCTCTTAAGCCGGGTGAGCAGCTTGTGAAAGTGGTACATGATCAACTGAAGGATTTTTTAGGCGATCAAAAAGAAGTGAAAAAATTTGAGTTTCAGTTTCCGTCTACCGTAATGGTTATGGGTTTACAAGGTTCCGGTAAAACAACGACATTATCAAAATTAGCATTTTGGATTAAAAAAGATAAAAAAAATAAGAGCAAAAAAGTTTTGCTTGGATCAGTTGATTTTTATCGTCCTGCAGCAATTGATCAATTGGAGATTATTGCAGGACAAGCGGGTGCCGATTTTTATCGTTCACAAGAAACTGATCCGGTGTATGCAGCACGAGATATTCAAAAATATGCAAAGCAGCATAATTATGATGTATTACTTCTTGATACTGCAGGTAGATTGCATGTTGATGACGCTATGCTTAAAGAGTTGCAGGCAATTGATGTAGGCGTACGGCCAACGCATAAACTACTAGTGCTTGATGCGATGACAGGGCAGGAATCGCTTAATGTTGCAAAAACATTTGAAAAGCATGTCGGTTTTGATGCGGTGATAATGAGTAAAATGGATAGTGATAGCCGTGGTGGAGCAGCATTTTCATTTCGTTATGCACTCAAAAAGCAAATTGCATTTATTGGTATTGGTGAAAAGGTTGAAGACTTAGAGCTCTTTCATCCAGACCGTATGGCTGGCAGAATACTCGGTATGGGTGACTTAACGAGTCTGGCAGAAAAGGCAGATGCAACAATTAAAAAATCAGAACAGGAAGCGGCTTATAGTTCATTTATAAGTGGTAACTTTTCGTTGCAAGATTTTGCAAGCCAAATGGATATGATGGGTAGAATAGGGTCAATGAGCTCTTTGCTTAAATATATTCCGGGTATGGGTGGTTTGAAATTGTCCCCCGAGATGATTCAAAAAGGCGAACAAGAGATGAAACGTTTCAAGGCTATTATAAATTCTATGACACCGAAAGAGCGTCTCCGACCGTCTATTTTAGATAAATCTCGCAAAAAAAGAGTTGCTATGGGTGCTGGGGTTGATCTATCACAGGTTAATCAATTGTTACAGCGCTTTGAACAAAGCAAACAATATGTTAAGCTGTTCAAGAAGTTTGGTGGTTTTAAACAACCTTTTTAAGTAAATTATTTATTGTTTTTCATAAAGGATTACGTGCATGCCAGTTAGAATTCGCCTATCGCGTATTGGTAAGAAAAAAGTTCCGTTTTATCGTATTATTGCAGTTGATGGTCGTAAGAAAAGAGACGGTAAGTTTTTGCAAGATTTGGGTACCTATGATGCACTCAACAGCCGTTTGATTCAATTCGACCAAGAAGGTGTTGATAAATGGATTTCTGTTGGCGCACAGCCAAGTGAATCTGCGCTGAAAATTATTAAGCGTTTCAAGCGTGACGGTATTGCTTCTGGCCCAGTTAGGAAAGCTATAGTTGAGCAACCACAACTTGTGGCAGAAGAAAATATCGAAAAAGCTGATAAACAATAGCAGTACATGAATAATATTTCAATTATTTCCGCGTTTCCAGGCTTGTATACAGAATTTCTGAAAACAAGTTTAATCGGTAAAGCACGGGAAAATAAGATTGTTGACGTTAATGTTGATAGTCTTTTTTCGTTTGTATCTCCAAAAGAACGAATTGATGCACCAACCTTTGGCCATGGTGCTGGAATGGTTATCAGGCCAGAGGTTATTCAGCGTGCAATTGAAGCAAAAGAGGCTGAAAAAGGGAATGCATTTAAAATTTTTTTCTCTCCTAATGGCAAAAAATTAAATCAACATGTACTCAAATATATAGCGCAACGTGTTGCTGAAAAAAAACATATAATGCTTTTGCCTGCTCGTTATGAGGGCATGGATGATCGAATTGAGCAAGAATATGCGGATGAAATAATTTCGGTTGGTGATTTTGTATTAATGGGTGGTGATATACCCGCAATGATGTTGCTTGAAGGTTTGCTACGATTTGTGCCTGGTGTTGTTGGTAAACAGGCATCTGTTGAGCACGACTCATTTTCTTGTGCATTTGTTGATTATCCGGAGTACTGTGCGCCGGTTGAGTGGAGAGGACATGTGGTTCCTGAAGTAGTACGATCTGGTAATCATGCTGCTATGGCTACGTGGCGACGAGACGAGGCGGCAAAACGAACGGTATTGCGTCATTTTGATTGGTTGCGTACAAGTGCGCCAACACAGCAAGAGAGGACGCTGGCGTCAAAATATATACCGTCTCACTATGCTGCTCTAATGCATACGGATGTTCTTATTGGTTCTGAGGGAATTGAAGGTACCACGTCGGTAACTTCAATTGATATACATGACATTGCCCGTTCTGCGAAGACATATGGTATTAAAAAGTTTTTTGTTGTTACGCCACTTATTGATCAGCAAAAAATAGTTAGTACACTACTTGATTTCTGGCAAAAAGGTGTAGGAGTAACGTATAACTACAGCCGTCATAGAGCGGTTAAACAGGTTATACTACAAGAATCTCTGGATGAAGTTATTAAAGCAATTGAGCATAAAGAGGGCAAAAAGCCGTTGTTAATTGCAACGTCAGCAAAAACAAGTATACATCAACAAGTTATTACATATCATGATCAAACGAAAGTGTGGGCGCAAGATAGGCCAGTGCTATTCTTGTTTGGTACTGGTCAAGGACTTGCTCAGCGGGTGCTTGAACGTTGTAATTATCTGTTGGTTCCAGTAATTGGATTATCTGATTTTAACCACTTATCAGTTAGGTCTGCGGTGGCAATTATTTTAGATCGTTGGCTTGGATTAAACCAAAAATTAGTTTAGAAATTGGCAAAAAACCTCATTTGGGGTATAGTAAAGAAAGAATTTCGTAAAAATTGATCAATTTTGATGTATATAGGACGCATGATGAAAGCTAAAGGCCTTACTAAGGAAACAATTAACCAATTGGGTGTGTATGAGCGTAATTTTCCTGATTTTAACATTGGCGATACAATAGCAGTATCGCAATGGATTAAGGAGGGGGATAAAAAGCGTTTGCAGGTGTTTCAGGGTTTTGTTCTCAGAATGAGTGAAAACGGTGCGTCTAAAACATTTACTGTACGAAAAATTGGTGCAAATAGTATTTCAGTTGAACGTATTTATCCATACTATTCTCCATTAATCGAGTCAATTAAATTTGTGAGCAAAGGTAAAGTGCGTCGTGCGTATCTTGGCTATATGAGAGATCGAACAGGTAAGCGTTCTCGTGTACAAGAGTTGGTCAGAACTCGTCAACAAAAAGATCAAATTGCTCAAGCTCATGCCAACGATATTACTGCTCCAGAAGAGCCAGAAGTGCAAGAGCATACCGAGAATAAAGAGTAGAGAATGTCAAAAGTGTTGATAATACTTTTTCCCGCCGGCTTTTAAAGCAATGGCGGGATTTTTTATTATCCTGGAGGTAGGTGGTGAGCATAAAAAGATTGGTAACTATACTTTGCCTACTATTATTTGTTTCTAGTTGTTCAAAAAACGTTAGGAAACAAAAAGAGTTAGATCAACAACTTTCGCCAGTTAAAGAACATCTTGAAACTGCTACTATGGTATTAGAACAAGATTTACTTGAAGCGAAATTAATTGATATTCCGCTTCCATTTGGTTTGGAACCTATTGAGTGCTTTACGTGTATAGATAATAAAAATAATAAGGTCATTATCGGATATTATGCTAAATTTGACAGTCAACAGGAACTTAAAATGTTTTATAAAAAAGAGATGGAGTGTCTTGGTTGGCAAGAGCGAAATTGTTTTGAAGGAAAAGAGTTATTGCTAATATTTGATAGGCCAGGAAAAATGTGTATTGTTTCAATTCGACCTGAGAAAAATGAAAAAGTTGAATTGGTACTATTTGTTGGTCAACAAGATATGATATAAAAAAACCCGGGGATAACCCCGGGTTTTTGCACGAACAATTTTTTATGTGCAAATTACATTTTTTTTATGTTCGTGGCGTTACGTTGTACTTGATCACGTTTGACCATGTGCTTCATTTTTTTCTTACCATTTTTCATTTTTTTGTGTTCGTTGCGCATTTTTCTCTCTTCGCGGCGAGGATGCTTAGTATGTTCCATTCTGATAATGCGGCCACGATCGTCAATTTTTTTGAAATACAATGGATGTGTAGTAATGTATGAATTAGTGCCATAGCGTTGTGCAAAATTTGCTGCGCGAATTGTCTCAAAGAATGCAATGCCGGCAAAAGCAGCAAAAATGGCAAACAAAAGTTTTTGTATTGATTGTTTCACGATATCTCCTTTTTATATCAGCACACTTTCCCAAAAAAATTATGTTATTTTATGTTTTTGTCAAGTATTCAAAGATTGTGTAGCGAAACTAATCCGTATTTTAGTATTTTTTTGATTTAGAAGATGATCCTTTTTTACGTAATACTGAAGGTCGACTCTGTGTATCTTCTTGGTCGTCATCATCTTCATTATATTCTTCATCTTCGAAATCATCATCTTCTTCGTCGTAATATTCGTCGTCAGCATAATAATATTTTCTGCCGCTTGCAGCACCAGTGATCAAACCAAGGCCTGCACCTACTCCGGCACCAATACCAGCACCTCTACCACCACCAGCAAGGCCACCAATTGCTGCACCACCAAGAGCACCACCTAAGAGTCCAAGACCTGCTCTTCTTCCACGGTTAGAATAATAATAATGACCATCTCTGTCTCGACGACGGCGTGCGGAGACTGGTTGTTTATATGCCAGGCCTACGATAACCGCGCATATAGCGATCACTGCAATTAAACCTTTCTTCATCACTACTCCCCTAATCTTAAACATTGCACGTATATAGTTATCCTATTCTTGATAAATATACAAATTGGCAATGAGCAATAGCAATGGTTTTATCAAACAAGATATTGTGCGAGTTGGTTGATTTTACCTGCCCCAAGGAGCAATATGAGGTCGTCTTTTTGTACATTCTTTATAAGTTCTTTTTTGATAGAGCAGAAATCATACTCGTATGGTACATATGTGACTGTAAATGGAGGATTATGCTGTAAAAGTGCTTGTGCAAATTTTTTACTTGTAATGTTTGTAATGGGTGCTTCGCTCGCGGGATAAATATCAGTAATGATGAGGCTATCAATATTGCTGTTTAGAAATGTTTGGATAAACATATCCCAGAGTTTATGGGTACGAGTGTATCGATGTGGCTGGAAAACAACAGTAAGATTTTTCTTTGAGCGTTTTCTTGCAGTAAGTAACGTGCATTCAATCTCTTTAGGATGGTGCCCATAATCATCAAAAATTTCTGCACCAGCAAATGTTGTGCCTTTGTAGCTAAAACGTCGCTCAATACCTTTGAAGGTGTTTAATGATCGTGCAATAGTGGTAAAGGAAATGCCTAGTTCTCGTGCAAGGGCAATTGCAGCAAGAGCATTCAATATGTTGTGTCTGCCTGGCATAGTAAGCTCTATAGATCCCACAAGAGTGTTACTTTTTTGTTCCCAGAGGCTAAATATTGATTTTTCAGGATAAAGAGTGATGTCTTTTGCTGTAATATCAGCTTCTGGTGATATTATACCATATTTAATAAACTGTATGTGTGGTAGTGGTAAAAGTGATTGCACATTGAGATCATCAATACAAATAATTGCTTTTCCATAAAAGGGTATATTATTTAAAAAATGTTTAAATGTTTGTTTAATATCTTCTAAATTTTTATATGTTTCTAAATGCTCTAAATCAATGTTAGTAACAATGGCAAGTGTTGCATGCAAATGTGATAATGATCGGTCGCTTTCATCCGCTTCTGCAACGAGAAAATCACCTTGCCCAAGTCGTGCATTGGTAGATATGTTTTTTAAATTACCGCCAATGATTACGGTTGGATCGAGCTGTGCATTAATTAATATGTGAGAAATAAGTGAAGTTGTTGTTGTTTTACCATGTGATCCTGCAATGGCTATGCTGTATTTTGTGCGCATGAGCTCTGCTAGCATAAGTGCTCGTCCAATAGTAGCAACACCACGTTTTTGTGCTGCAATAATTTCAGGATTGTTAGCTTTTATGGCAGAGGAATAAACAAGGATGTCAATAGTATTTTGATGGCACAAAAGTTGGTTATTACCCTCAACTATTGTTGCACCAAGTGCCTTGAGGTCTACAATTGTTTTTTGCTGCAAGTCTGTATCGCAACCAGATATTTCATAACCTTGGTAAGCAAGAATCGTGGCAATGCCACTCATGCCAATGCCTCCGATACCAACAAAATGAATGTGAGCTTTTTTTCTGTACATAGTGTAGGTAAAGGTAATGTAAAAAAAGAATATTCACAAGAGTTCTCTGAGCTTTACTAACTGTTTTTGCAAATTACGAAGTTGTGACTCCAATTCTTTTTGTTCTTTTGAAACGTTCTGTTTATCTGGAGTTATTATATTTGTTTTAATAGAAGGACGAACTGTAATGGGTACCAGATCTTTTTCTAGTTGTTTTTGTGCGCCAGCAATGGTAAATCCTCTCTCATAAAGAAGTTCTCTAATTTTTTTAAATTGTTCTAGGTCTTTTTCATCATAAAAACGTTGCCCGCCAGAAGAACGATGTGTTACAAGATTGAATTCCTTTTCCCAAAAGCGAATAACAAACTTTTCCACACCGAGATGTTTGGCAAGTTGTCCTATTCTAAAACGTCTTTTTTCCATTTTCATATACTCTTCCTTTTTTAATACCAGAAATCAAGACGATACATTTAAGATGGTGAAGTTGAAGCTTTCCAAGGTTGTTATAACTCATTACTAGTGCTGGCGCAAGACCTTTTTCTTTGCTACTCTTTAACAGATACTGTATTACTTCATAAATGTGGTGTTCGTCAAAAAATAATTCCTATTTGAATTGCCGGTTTCAATGTGTGGTTTTTTTTAATCTATGAGAAAGAGGTATGCCGAGAATGAATATTAAGTTTAAAGATTTATTGCTTCCATTAGGATTTGCTTTGGTTATAACGTGGGGGTTTCAGTATTTTTTTATAAACCATGCTGGTAATAATATTTCAAAAGAAACCGGGGTTGTTTCTGGTCAAACATTTGTCGCACCACAAACAAAACAAACGCTTAAGCCGCTCAACACAGAAGTTGATTTTTTTGATGAGCAGCGTGCTGTTCCTGTACAAGAAACAATTGTTGAAACTGAGTTTGCTCGTTATATATTTTCAACTGATGGGGGATGTTTGCAAAGCGTTTTATTTAAGCGCGCAATAAATGGCCAGCAGGAAACAATTACAACCGTTGCTGCGCCTCCGGAAAATGAGCGTGAAGTAAGATGTTTTTTATTAGCACTTGGAGAAAAAACACCATATTACTATAATTTAGCTAATAAAAAAGACAATGACGAGACGGTAAAGCTTGCTTACAAGGCAGAAACAGATCAAGCTTTGGTAATCAAGACGTTTACTATACATAAAAAAACACACAAAATTGATGTGGAAATCGGTGTGCAGCCAAAAGTTAATAAGTCATTAGAGGCTCGGTTGTTTTTTTCTGCACCTCGGATGCTAGAACTTGGTGAATACGATGTGGTATCAGCAGTGATGAATGATGCACAAGGATCAATAACGAGAACAGCAAGAAATAGTATTGATCTTAATCAAGGGCGTTACACACCATCATTTTTTGGTGCAGACAATCGTTACTTCATCCATGTGCTTATTGATGATATTCAAGGTTTTGCCAGTCGAGCATATTACAAGTTAACTGGCAAGGATGATCTGTTTGCTATTTTAGAAAGTTCTGAAATTACCAAGCAAACGTCATGGAAGCTTTCGTTTTATTTTGGTCCAAAAGAAGAGAATGCTATGGTAGCAGTTGATCAGCGTTTGGAGCAGACGCTGGGCTATTCGGGTTGGTTTGCTTTTATTTCTAAGTTCTTACTTAAAGTTTTAAAATTTTTTTATAGCTATTTACGCAATTACGGACTTGCCATTATTCTTTTGACTATTATTATGCGCCTTGTAATGTTTCCGTTTACCATCAATACATATGAGCAGCGTAAAAAAGGTTCCGAATATAAGAAGAAGCTGGCTTATTTACAGCAAAAATATAAAAGTGATCCAGAACGGCTAGCTCAAGAGCGGGCGGCATTAATAAAAAAACATGGTTTACCTGGTATTGGGGGGTGTTTGCCAATGTTGTTGCAGTTGCCAGTTTTTATAGCACTTAGTCGTTTGCTCAATAGCTCGTTTGAATTGTATCATGCACCATTTTTCTGGGTTAAAGATCTTTCGGCAAAAGATCCGTATTACATTTTACCTTTCTTGGTATTTTTTGCGATGTTGATCCAAGCGGTAACTATGCCGGGAAACAAAGAATCAAGACTGCCAATGCTAGGCATGGCATTTGTTTTTGGTGCAATTGCTGCAAATTTTTCTGCTGGTCTTGCATTATATATTTTTATTAGTACATCGCTTTCTGTGTTTCAGGCAATTGTTACGACCAAAATGAATCGAGCATAGTAGAATTATGATACAAAAAATTCCAGCGTTGGCTCAGCTACTCAAAGTGTTACAACAAGTACCATATTTGGCGTCAAAAAATTTGTATCGTGTAGCAACGTATTTTTTAACGCTGGATGAGCATAATATTGAGCAATTTTGCAAAACATTGCTTTTGGTTAAAAAAACAATTGTTCCTTGTCAAATATGCTTTGTCTGGAAGCAAAAAGGTGTTGATTGTGTTTTTTGCTCTGCACCAAAAAGAGATCAACATATTGTATGTGTCGTTGAATCGTGGCAAGAGCTACTTTCAATAGAAAAGACAGAAGGATACACAGGTGTATACCATATTTTGGGTGGCTTAATATGTCCACTTGAAGGTATAGGTCCGGATGATTTGACTATTAGTGCGCTTGCAAAACGTGTTGAAGAAAACAAAATACAAGAAATTATTTTAGCATTTAATCAAACACCTGAGGGTGAAGCAACAGCAGCTTTTATTGCGCGTACACTTAAAGTGTTCTCTGTAAAAATTTCATGCCTTGCGCGCGGTATGCCTGTTGGCTCATCATTGGAAACAATGGATCGCTTGACTGTATATAAAGCACTGTCTGAAAGAAAGCCCTTTTAATGTTTTTAATTCAACGTTATGGTGTAATAGTGAGGTAAGCGGAGAAGGATGAGGGAGAAAGCGGGATAGAGTAAATAGTAATGAAAAAGCAGATATGTATGGTTACTGTTTTTATATTAGTGTGTGTAGCAAAAGGATTTGGTATGTCTGGAGGGAGCGCTTTGGTAAATGACTTTTCTATGCATGTGCTGCGTAGAAAAGAATTGATTAACACAATAAAACAAGAGTATTCCAATAAAAAGGGTGTTGTTGTATTATTTGCTGGCTTTGAAGATGATCGCCATGTATTTAGGCAAGAAAGTTCTTTTTACTATTTAACGGGAATAAAAGAAGCAAGTACGGTATTGGTGATGGATATGGATGGTGAGACTACGCTGTATCTGCCAAATTGCGGTGTGAGCCGAAGTAGTTGGATTTATTCTCCTGTTGAGCTTACGCAGGAAAATGCCAAAATAATGGGTATAGATTCAGTTACAACTCTTGGTCAACCATGCAGAGGATATCAGTTACATCCATACTTTGCACAAAGTGAGTATCAAGCACTTTTGGAGCGCCTTGATAATGAAATTAAAAATGGAGGATCGATCTTTACGCTTGTACCAGATAATGCACATGAATATCAGCAGCAACGATTAGTATTAAACCGTATTTCTCAATTTATTCTAGATTTTCCTCAACTGTTGGTTGATATTTCGGGACATGTTGCAGCAATGCGTCAACGTAAAGATATAAAGGAGATAGAAAAATTATATAAAGCAGTAGAAATTACGGTAATGGCTCACGAGGCGGCAGCAGGGGTTATTGCTCCAGATGTGTCTGAATGTGAAGTGCAAGCAAGTATTGAATATATGTTTATTGGCTCATATGCGCGCGCAGCATTTCCAGGTATTGTTGCAGGCGGAAAAAATGGTACTATTTTGCATTACACAGCAAACAAAGATACCTTAAAAGCGGGCGATCTGGTTGTTGTAGATATTGGTGCAGAATACGACTATTATTGTGCTGATATTACACGTACATATCCAGTTTCTGGCAAATTTACAGAATGGCAAAAGAAAATTTATAATTTTGTGTTAGAAACGCAAGATTATATTGCATCTCTTGCACGTCCTGGCTATTGGCTTTCTAATAAAGACTATCCCGAAAAGTCATTGAATCATTTGGCAAAAAAATATTTACAAGAGTGCGGTTACGGAGATTATTTTATTCATGGTATTGGACACTATCTTGGCTTAGATGTTCATGATGTTGGTGATTATAAACGACCATTACAAGAAGGGGATGTTATTACTATTGAGCCTGGTATTTATATCCCAGAGGAAAAAATTGGTATTCGAATTGAAGATGATTATTGGATTGTTAAAGACGGCGCGATATGTCTAAGTGAACATCTTCCCAAAAAACCAGAAGAAATTGAGGCTATGGTTCAGCAGAATGTGGAGTACACAAAACCACAGTTAGTTCATGATTTTGTAACAGAAGCGCGTAGCTAGATTTTTTTAAGCCAAAACGAGATAAAGACCACTACCTGTCATTATTAATCCGGTTACTGCTTCAATAATTTTATAGGTAATTTTTTTATCAATGTTACCAACCTCAGTTTCTGCAATTCGTCGTACTCCATCCACAATCATAAAGACGCCACCAGCCATAAGAGTTAGGCCACCAGCAATGCGTGACCCGCGTTTTTTAATATACACCCAGACATCTTGGGTAAGCTTTAATATTTCTGGATCAACGGTGATGTGAATACTTGATTTTGATGTGATGGTACCTTTTACCAACTTATCTATCGTATTATCAAGATTTTTTATTGCTTCAGTTATTTCTTTTGCTGCAACCTGTCCTGCATTTTTACCAATGTTTTTTAACTCAGGAGTAAAGGTGTTTGACGCTGTTGCAAGAAGATTTTCCATTCCGGTAGCAACTTTTTCTGCAGCTTCTTTACCAATGTCTTTTCCCTCATTCGGCCCAAACATTGGGTATACACTATTGCCATATAAAAGTAATATAAATGTAGCTATAAGAATAGCTTGAGGTGGTTTCCATTTCATTGATACACCTTTTTGTTTTAGTTCTTATTACTAGCTAAGGAGTATATCAATGTAACGAAAAATGTTAAATGGCAATCCTAGAAATAACAAGTTTTAAGGGTGTTTTTTTATTTTTTTGTAACTTTATTTAGGAGATACAATAGTGTGCAGCAGATTCCAACAGCAGTAGTAACTGAAATCGCTGCATTGATTATTGGATGGTAGCTAAGTAAAAAACCAGAGAGGAAGAATGCAATTGTTGTGCCAATGATTGCGGGTAACGCATAGAAGATTTGTGTGTAAGCGTGATCTATAGGATAACATCCAGCACTTGTTGATGCCATAATAGTTGTCTCTGAAATGGGTGAAATTTGATCTCCGCAAACCGAACCGGAAAATATTGCACCGATTACTGGTAGTAATAGCGGGACTTTGCTGAGCATAATGGGTGTTTCTGGGTGGAGTAGGTTGAGGAGTATTGGTACACCGACAGGAAGCATAATTGCCATGGTCCCCCAAGAAGAACCTGTAATTGTTGCAATGACGAGTGAGACGATAAAGAATATACCTGGTAATAAAGTAATATGTACAGTCTCAAGTAATGTTTGTGCTAGGTAATTTCCGATGAATAGATCGCTTCGTAACATAACACCGAATGTTGAAGCAAGTATTACCATTAAAATTGCACCTGTCATTAACAAAACACCACTTTTGATAACAAGATAAATTTCTGCTTTTTTAATTGTATTGCGTATGAGCGTAAGAGCAAAGCCAAGCACAAGGCTAATAGCTCCTGCTGCGCATAGTGTGAAAAAAGGAGAAAAAATTGTATTTAAAAATATAATGCCAAAAATTGAGAGCATTATTAACGTACCGACTGGAATGAGTAGGTCAATTATTGATCCATTCATATGCTCATTTATTTCAAGTGCTTGCTTGGGAGCTGCTTTTCCACCAAATAAATTTCCGGTTTTTTTTGCTATGGTTTCATGATGACGCATTGGGCCAAACGAAATGTGGGTACGAACAATAAACCAGGTGCTGGCAATAATCGTGAATGGATATATAATAAACGGAATAGATTGTATGTATGCATAAAATGGCTCAATTATGATTTTCGTTGTTGCCTTATTTGCTGCGCTATCAATACCCACTAGGGCAAGTTGACCAGTCATATATGCAACCCAGCTGGAAATAGGAGCGAGAATAACAAGAGGCCCAGCAAGAGAATGTACCAAAAATGCTAGCTTTGCTCGTGGAATTTTATATCTATCTGTCAATGGCCTCATTACATAGCCAGTTGTTAAGTTACTCAAATAGTCATCAATAAAAAGAACACAAGAAAGAAGAAGCGATGCTGTTTCAACCATCATACCATTGCGTAGTCGTAGTGTAATACTATGGGCAAAAGCTCGTGCTGCTCCGGTATGATTAATCAGAGCGATTAATATTCCAATGGTAAACAGAAAAAAATAAATATATAAATAATCACGATCAATTATTTGTTTTCCAAGACGATCAATAATGAGATTTATTGTTGGCATAATATAGCAATCTTTTGCAAGGAGTCCTGCGCTGATAATGCCAACCAGTAGAGCTAAATTTAGGTTGCGTTTTCCAAACGCTATGGTTAATACAAGAATTGGTGGTAATAAAACTAACCAGGTGCCAAGTATCATGAAGTTCCTTGTTGTTTAGAGAGGAAAACTGTACATTTATTAGGCACATAGTATACTAATTTACGCTGTTTAAGCAATAATTCCGTACATTCCAGCTACACAGCAAAATAGAGTATATTGGCCAATTTGACCAAAAATGGTTTTTCCTCTACAGTTGTATTTAAGAGTTTAGAAAAATTAAAGTAGCGTGTTAGGTTTTTTATCATGGATATGAATAAAGCGTTTTTTCTCAAAAAAGAAGATGTAAAACCTGTTTGGAAGCATATTAATGCTGAGGGTAAAGTGCTAGGTCGCTTAGCAACTGAGATTGCTAATGTACTTCGTGGAAAAGACAGGGCTTACTTTACGGCACATACAGATTCTGGTGATTATGTGGTCGTTACTAATGCGGAAAAAGTTGTGTTGACTGGTAGCAAGTGGGCAGACAAAGAATATGTTCGCCACAGTGGTTATCCTGGTGGATTGAAGAAAACAACAGCAAAAGAGTTGTTGGCAAAAAAACCAACAGAGATTGTTATTCGAGCGGTTAAAGGTATGTTGCCCAAAAATAAGCTTAATCATAAAATTATCAAAAAATTGAAGGTTTATGCAGGATCTGAGCATCCTCATAAAGCTCAACTGGGATAAATACATACCTAATCGGTGAGAGTAACAGCGATTGAGTGGGCGTGGGGTAGAAAACCGCACGCCTTTTTTAGTATCAAAAAATAGCGTCTAAAAATTGTGAAATTTTTATAGGCGGAATATGTGCAAAATTTTCTGAATATATACTCCTGCAAGGCGATAGATATCTTGTGCGCTTAGGTATACAAACAAGAGTAAGAAGCAGATCCAGCTGGCAATAGCAATGTACTCACGAACTTTAATCGGTAATTGACGGCCAAAAAGTGCTTCAATTAAATGAAATAAGATTTGACCACCATCAAGTATGGGCAGTGGAATCAGATTCAATACAGCTAGATTTATGCTGATGATAGCCAAGAAAATAAAAAAGATTTTCAAACCTTGTCCGGCACCTTTGGCGGTTGCTGCAATAATCATGATTGGGCCGCCCATTTGTTGTACGTCATGCTTGGTTAAAATGTGCTTAAATGCTTTTAATGTGTCGGCAATGAACTTATTAGTCAGTGCTATGCCTGCTTTGATTGAGTCAAGCAATGATTTGCTCCGGATTTCTTGAAGTTCGAAATCTACTCCTAGGGAAGCTATTTTTTCTCCCATAAATTCACGTGAGTCTGTGCTGAGTTTTAGTGTTTTTTCTTTGCCGTCTCGTGCAATGCGTAGTAAAATTTTTTGATTTGCAAGCGGCTTCAACAATTTAAGTAATTTTCCTACGTCATTACCAATTTTTTGATTTTCGACAGCAAGAATAGTATCACCAACTTTCAATCCACCTTTTTGTGCCGCTGAATTATCAGCTACGGTAGATATAGTTGGCTTCATGGTTAGAGGGGCTAACAGGCGAGATTTTGGTAGGCCAGTCATGAAGATTATCACAAAAGTAAAATATGCAAACGCCATATTGAATAAAATACCACCAATCATAACGAGAAATTTTTGCCAAAACGGTTTGATAGCAAATGACTGTTCATCCATTCTATTTGCGTCTTTTTGCTTACCTTGTCCAGGCTCTGCTGATCCTGCAATCTCTACATAGCCACCAAGTGGGATTACTGAAATTTTGAATTCTGTTGAGCCAATCTTTTTGCTGATCAGTCGAGGGCCAAAACCTATAGAAAAAGATGGGGTGTGAATGTTGAATAGTTTACAAAAAAGAAAGTGGCCAAGCTCATGAAATGCTATCAAAAAACTTATTCCTAAAATGCCGATAATAAGAAAAAAGAAGCTTTGAGGTAGACTTACCAAACTCATGTAGAACTCCTTATGTAAGGTGTAGTATGATTTACTTTGTAAAAATAATATAAATATATCCGAATGTACGGTAAAAAAAGTTACTCTGCATAACGTATCATGGATACTTGTGAACGTCCATTATAATTAAACAATAGTAGTATGCAGCTTGTATTTTTTGACAAGAATACGGGGATTGTCAGAATAAAACAGGTAGTGTATTATGTAAATATTTATCACGTCTTGGGCATGTGCGGTCTTTTTGTATAAATATCTTGAAAAAATTCACAAAAAGGGTAAAATACTAGTAGTCTTTGTATCCTGTCAGGTGAGGATTATTACTAAAAAATGTGGTTTTGTGATGAACAAAAGAGTTTTAGAGCAACAAATGTTCTTTGTTGTGTTAATTTAATATTATTTAGGAATATCGCGCTATGCCAACAATAAACCAACTTTGTCGATTTGGAAGAAAAAGAATTAAAATAAAATCAAAGAGTCCAGCCCTTAAAGGAGCTCCTCAGGCTCGTGGTGTGTGTACTCAAGTAAAAACTGTTACACCGAAAAAGCCGAACTCCGCTTTGCGTAAAATAGCTCGTGTGAAACTTTCAACTGGTGTTGAGGTAACGGCGTATATTCCTGGTGAGGGCCATAACTTGCAAGAGCACTCTGTTGTGTTGGTTCGTGGTGGCCGGGTAAAAGATTTACCCGGTGTAAAGTATCACATTGTTCGTGGTGCGCTGGACACTGCTGGTGTGGAAAATAGAAGACAGTCACGTTCACTTTATGGTGCTAAGCGCCCTAAATCATAAATAAAAGGTCATAGATATGCCAAGGCGTAAAAAAGTCGGCTTTAAGCGAGAGGTTGGTGTTGATCCCCGTTTTGGATCTGAACTTATTCAGCGTTTTATTAATGTGGTTATGTGGCGGGGTAAAAAAAATATTGCACGCAAAATAGTATACGAAGCGCTTGATGAACTTGCAAAAAAGGCTGGTTCTCAAGATAAGGCTATTGAGATCTTTCGTAAGGCGTACGATCAGCTTATTCCTGCTGTGGAGGTGAGGTCGCGCCGTGTTGGTGGAAGTGTGTATCAAATTCCACGGCCAGTTGAATCAAGTCGAGCGCGTATTTTAGCATTTCGTTGGCTTATCACTGCAGCTGCAGCGCGTCCCGATAAAACGATGGGAAAGCGTATTGCTCGAGAGCTGGTAGATGCTTTGGATGGGCGTGGTGGCGCTGTTAAGAAGAAGTTGGATGTTCATCGTATGGCAGAGGCTAATAGGGCCTTTTCTCACTATGCGTGGTAAGTTAAAGGTGCATTATGAGTAATCCGTTACAAAAATATAGAAACATTGGCATTGCGGCTCACATCGATGCTGGTAAAACAACAGTTACAGAGCGTATGCTTTTTTACACTGGTATTTCTCACAAAATTGGTGAGGTGCACGAGGGTGAAGCGATTATGGACTGGATGGAGCAAGAGCGAGAGCGTGGTATTACTATTACTTCTGCAGCAACAACTTGCTTCTGGAGAGATCATCAGATCAATATTATTGATACGCCGGGCCACGTAGACTTTACAATCGAGGTTGGTCGATCCTTACGTGTTTTAGATGGTGTTATTGCCGTGTTTAGTGCCGTTGATGGTGTGCAGCCTCAATCGGAGACTGTATGGGGTCAAGCAAATCGTTATCGTGTGCCACGTATTATTTTTGCAAATAAGATGGATCGTATCGGTGCTGATTACTTTCATGTTATTAAAGACGTGAATGAAAAACTGAGCGCTAATGCAGTGGCAATGCAGATGCCTGTTGGAGTGGCAGAAGATTTTAACGGCATTATTGATGTTCTTACCCGCAAAATGGCTATATTTGATGGCCAGATGGGTGAAAAAATTATTTGGTCAGATGTTCCTGCTGAATACGCTGATAAAGTTGAAGAGCTTCGCACGAAAGTAATTGAGGCGGCGTGCGATTTTGACGATATTCTAGCAGATAAGTTTTTAAGCGAGCAGGAAATATCTATTGATGAGATTAAGGCTGCGCTACGTAAGGGTGTAATTTTGCGTGGTGTTACGCTTGCGTTTTGTGGTACAGCATTTAAAAATAAAGGCGTTCAATTGTTGTTGGATGCTGTTGTTGATTATCTGCCTTCACCTTTAGATGTTCCTCCTGTTACTGGTATTATTCCAGGAACAGATCAAGAGGAATTGCGTAAAGCTGATCCAAAAGGACCCTTTGCTGCACTTGTGTTTAAAATTATGACTGACCAATTTGTTGGTGTGCTTAACTTTGTACGTGTGTATTCTGGAGAGTTAAAAGCCGGCTCATATATATACAATGTGCGTACTGGCTCTAAAGAGCGTGTAAGTCGTTTAATTAAGATGCACGCAAATAAGCGTGAAGAAATTGATTTAGTAAAGGCTGGTGACATAGCTGCTGTTATTGGTATTAAAGAGGCAATGACAGGCGACAGTTTATGCGAAGAGGGCAAGCTTATTTTGCTTGAATCGATAGACGTTCCTGCACCGGTAATTTCAACATCAGTTGAGCCAGAAAGTAAGGCAGATTATGAAAAAATGGTGCTGGCTTTACGTAAAATTATGCAAGAAGACCCATCATTTATGTTTACATATAATGAAGAAACTGGGCAAACTGAAATTTCAGGTATGGGAGAGCTTCACCTAGAAATTATTGTTGATCGTTTACGTCGTGAGCATAAAGTTGAGGTTAGGCAAGGTAAGTTGAAGGTTGCTTACAAAGAAACAATTCAAAAAGGGTCAGATGTTGAAGGTAAATTTATCAAACAATCTGGTGGTCGTGGTCAGTATGGTCATGTGTGGATGAAGTTTGAGCCCCTGGAGCGAGGTAAGGGTTTTGAGTTTGAAAATAAAATTGTGGGTGGTACCATTCCACGTGAATTTATTCCTGGAGTACAAAAAGGTGTCGAGGAAGCGAAAAATTCTGGGGTTATTGGAGGCTATCCGGTAGTTGATTTTAAAGCAATATTGTATGATGGATCGTATCACGATGTTGATTCGTCAGAGATTGCATTTAAAGTTGCGGCTTCGATGGCGTTTAGGTCTGGTATGGCTCAGGCTAATCCGGTATTGCTTGAACCCATTATGAAGGTAAATGTTGAAACTCCTGAAGAGTATATGGGTGATGTGATGGGCGATTTGAGCTCTCGTCGTGGTAGAATTTCTGGTATGAATGCTAAAAGTGGAAAACAGGAAATTATAGCTGAAGTTCCACTTGGCGAAATGTTTGGTTATGCAACAGAACTTCGCTCCATGACAAAGGGGCGTGCGAGTTATTCAATGGAATTTGAATGTTATCGTGAGGTTCCCAAGAATATTCAGGATTCAATTGTTGAGAAGAAATAGTTTGATTTTTATTTTGTGTGTTAGGAGTCTAAGCAATGGCTAGAGATGTATTTGAGCGTAAAAAGCCTCACTTAAATGTTGGTACTATTGGTCACGTTGACCATGGTAAAACTACGTTAACTGCTGCAATTACCAAAAGACAGTCGGAAAAAGGTTTTGCTGAGAAAAAAGATTTTAACCAAATTGATAATGCCCCCGAAGAAAAAGCGCGTGGTATTACTATTTCAACTACTCATGTTGAATATGAAACAGAAAAACGTCACTACGGCCACGTTGATTGTCCGGGTCATGCTGATTATGTAAAAAACATGATTACTGGTGCTGCGCAAATGGATGGTGCAATTTTGGTTGTATCTGCCAATGACGGTGCGATGCCTCAAACTCGTGAGCATATTTTGTTAGCAAAAAACGTTAACGTTCCAAGTCTTGTTGTTTTTCTCAACAAAGTTGACATGGTTGATGATGCAGAAATGGTTGATATGGTTGAAGAAGAAATCAGAGAACTTCTAACTAAGTATGATTTTCCTGGTGATAAGATTCCGGTAATTCGTGGATCAGCACTTAAGGCTCTTGAAGGTGAAGATAGCGAGCTTGGTTCTCAAGCGATTGATAAATTGATGGATGCTTTAGATGAGTATATTCCTGAGCCAGTTCGCGAAATTGATAAACCGTTTTTGATGCCAATTGAAGGTGTATTTTCAATTGCTGGTCGTGGTACTGTAGCAACTGGTAGTATTGAAACTGGCAAAATTGTTGTCGGTGATAACGTTGAGGTAATTGGTCTTGGTAAAAATATTAAAACGGTAGTAACCGGTGTTGAAATGTTTAAAAAAACGTTGAACCAAGGTCAGGCTGGTGATAATGCTGGATTATTACTTCGTGGCGTTGCTAAAGATGACATTGAACGTGGGATGGTTGTTGCAGCTACAGGCAGTATAACTCCTCACAAAAAATTTAAATGTAAAGTATATGTTTTAACTAAGGAGGAGGGTGGTCGACACAGTCCATTTTTCAAAGGTTATAGACCACAATTCTACTTTAGAACAACAGATGTGACTGGCACAGTAACTGAGCTTGAAGCTGGTCGCGAAATGGTAATGCCTGGCGATAACGTCGAGTTAACTGTTGAGCTTATTGCACCAATTGCGATGGATAAGGAGTTACGTTTTGCTATTCGTGAAGGTGGTAGAACCGTTGGTTCTGGTGTTGTAACTGAAATTATAGAGTAATTAGGTAACTGATGAAAAAACAAAAGATTCGTTTAACGTTAAAATCATATGATCATCAGTTGCTGGACAAGGCTGTAAAACTTATTGTTTCGACAGTTAAAAGAACGGGTTCCCAGCTTATGGGACCTGTTCCTCTTCCAAACAAAAAAAAGTGTTTTACAGTGTTGAGATCGCCGCATATTGATAAGAAATCGAGAGAACAATTTGATCTGACAACGCACAGACGTATTTTGGACATCGAATCGCCAACAGATCAAACAATGGATGCGTTAATGCGACTTAATATTTCGTCCGGTGTTGATGTTGAGATTAAATAATGCAGAAAGACGATGCAATGGTTACAGGGATTTGGGGTAGAAAAGTTGGTATGACGCAAGTATTTGCAGAAGACAAAGTGGTGCCCGTTACCGTTATCAATCTTGCACATTGGGTAGTTACTGGTTTAAAAACATTAGACCGTGATGGCTATCGTGCTGTGCAAATTGGGCATGTTCGCCCCCGCTATGCACAACAAACGTTTTCACACTCTTGGTTGAAAAAACCCAAGAAATATTTTGTCTCTTTAAAAGAGCTAAAAACGTCTGATAAAAAAATTGATATTGAGATTGGAAGTACTATCGATTATCAAAAATTGCTTGAAGTTGGTAGTTTGGTTGACGTTGTTGGAACAACTCGTGGGCGAGGTTTTGCTGGTGTAGTTAAAAGGCATGGCTTTGCTGGTGGTCCAGGGAGTCACGGTACGGAAATGGGAAGGTTTCCAGGATCAATTGGTCATATTAGAGCATGCGGTAAAGTTATTAAGGGCAAAAGATTGCCTGGTCAATTGGGTTTTCAGCGACATATGATTCGTGGATTGAAAGTGATGCGTGTTGAACCAGAAACAAATGTTGTATTGGTTAAAGGTGCTGTTCCCGGTAAGTCAGGATCATTTGTATTTATCAGAAAAGTGTAGGTAAACTATGACAACAGAAAAATTAGATGCAAAAGCACCGCAGAAAAAAAATATTGTTAGCTTTATCTCTGCTGATGATATAGATATTAAAGCGCCTATAAAAAAAGCATCAACTAAAAGTTTCTCAACGTGTGTGCGTGTGTATTTACAAAATGTACGACAAGGAACGGTTGGAAGCAAGGGGCGTTCTGATATTGCATACACAAATAAAAAGCCATGGAAACAAAAAGGTACTGGACGGGCACGTGCTGGTTCAGCGCGATCTCCTTTGTGGCGAGGTGGTGGTGTTGTTTTTGGTCCACAAGCGCGAATCAAAATGCTTAAAGTGCCAAAAAAAATTAAGCAAAAAGTAATGTACACTTTGTTATCTGATTTGCTTGATAAAAAATTAATTGGTTGTGCTGATTGGCAGTTGCAAGGTGATGTACCAAAAACGGCTCAAGCATATAAAATGCTTAAAGATGCAAAAATGGTGGGTAAGCGTGTTGCATTCTTTATATCTTCAGACGACTTGTTAACTCGTGCATCTTTTATGAATATTGATTGTATAAATGTATACTTCTTTGATCAACCAAACGTCTATGATATGGCGCGTAGTGATTATTGGTTGTTTTTAAAGAGAGACCAAGATCGTTTTAAAGAAATGGTGGCGCAATGGACTTAAGTATTTATAATGTAATCATAGGGCCGGTGATATCTGATAAAGCCTATAGGCTTAATAAAAAGCTTGAACAGCTTGTGCTTAAGGTGCACCCTAAGGCGAATAAGCCGCTGGTTAAAACAGCAATTGAGAGATTATTTAATGTAAAGGTACAGAAAGTTAATGTGTCTGTTGATAAAGGTAAAAATCGTCGTTCTCGTAGAAAAATAATTACGGGTAAAACAGTCAAAAAGGCATTTGTAACATTAAAAGAAGGTTATACATTGGACTTGTTTAATCAAGCTAGTGTACAAGCGCAAAAGACGTAAATAGGTGGATCATGGCGATAGTTAGAAGAAAACCGCGTAATGCTTCGTTGCGATTCCAAACATATTTGGACTCGAGTGATATTACTAAGAAAAAGCCAGAAAAAGGGCTTACTGTTGGATTAAGAAAAAAAGCGGGCAGAAATGCATATGGCAGAATCACTGTACGTCATCGTGGTGGAGGGGCTGCTAGAAGGTATCGTGTAATAGATTTTCGTCGAAGTGAGCGAGATATTGAGGGACGTATAGTATCAATTGAGTATGATCCAAATCGTAATGTTCGTATTGGCCTCGTTGTATACAAAAATGGTGCAAAGAAATACATTTTATTACCAGAGGGACTTGGTGTTGGTGATACCGTTATGGCTAGCGAAAAAGCTGATGCAAAAATTGGTAACTGTATGCCATTAAGCTCTGTACCAGTAGGATTTATGGTGCACAATATAGAAATGGCACCTGGATTTGGTGGTAAAATTGCGCGAAGTGCAGGAACTAGCGCTCAGTTCATTGCACGAGGCGATGAACATGCAACATTAAAAATGCCTTCTGGTGAAGTTCGTTTAGTTCCATTGGGTTGTTGGGCAACTATAGGTGTACTTGGTAACAGTGATTATCGTAATATCTCATGGGGTAAGGCTGGTCGTACAAGAAATCGTGGATTTCGTTCATCAGTTCGTGGTATGGCAATGAACCCTGTTGATCATCCACATGGTGGTGGTGAGGGAAGATCAAAGTCTGGTTCTCATCCTCAGTCTCCGACAGGAAAGGGCTGTAAGGGTACGCGAACCAGGAAGAAAAAGAAACCAAGCAGTGTGTATATTATCAGAAGACGCGTCGTAAAACGTAAGAAATAGTAAAGGTATATATAGTTATGGCTAGATCGACAAAAAAAGGCCCATACGTTCAAGCATCATTGCTAAAAAAGGTTCAGAAAATAAAAATAAGTGGCAAGCGTGAAGTAATTAAAACGTGGTCGCGCAGAAGTATGATTATACCTGATTTTGTTGGGTTGACTATTGCTGTTCATAACGGAAATAAATTTATTTCCGTATTTATTACAGAAAATATGGTTGGTCATCGTCTTGGTGAGTTTTCGCATACCAGAACGTTTAGATTGCACAGTGGTCAGCGCAAAGCCGGAGCCGCTTCTGCTTCTAAAGGATAATGTTGTGGCATAGCAGTCCAGGTTGCTATTGTCTTATATTTACGGTAAAATACGTATGTTTAGTATGGATAATGTTAAAATATACTTGAGGTTTTGAGCAATGCAATTTGTTGCTAAATTTCGCCATGTTCGTCTTTCTCCCTACAAAATGCGAAGATTGGTAAACGCGATTCGAGGAAAAAAAGTTACGTATGCATTGGGTTGGTTGAGTGCCTATCCCGTCAAGCTGTCGTTACCTATTAAAAAATTGGTAGCATCAGCCGCAGCAAATGCAAAGTACTTAAAAAATGTTAATCCTGAGCAGATTATCATAAAAGATGTGAGAGTTGATGAGGGCCCTATGTACCGCTATTACAAGCCTGGTGCAATGGGACGTACTAATATTTATAGAAGACGCTCAAGCCATATGAGTATTGTGCTAGAGCCTGTAGACACAAGAGAGGAATAACGTGGGACAAAAGGTTCATCCAATAGGGTTTCGTACAGGCGTGTATCGTGGCTGGCAATCTCGTTGGTTTGCAAGAAGTTCGTATGGGGAATCTCTATTAGAAGATGTTAAGATCAGAAAGTTTCTAAATAATGCTCTTGAGAATGCTGAAATATCTGCCATAGAGATTGAAAAGGCTGGTGATGTGGTTCGTGTCGTTCTACATTCAGGTCGTCCAGGAGTTGTTATAGGTAAAAAAGGTCAAGAAATTGAAACTCTCAAGAGTAAGCTTGCAGTTCTTCTTGGTAAAAATGTAGAAGTGTCTGTTCAGGAGGTTAAAAATCCTGAATTAGATGCTATGTTGATTGCAAAAAATATTGCGCAGCAACTAATTAAGCGCGTTAGTTACAAAAGGGCAATGAAGCGAGCAGCAGCGTCTGCAATGCGTAGTGGTGCAAGAGGTATCAAAATTCGTTGCGGAGGTCGTTTAATGGGAGCAGAAATTGCACGTAAAGAATGGTTGCGTGTTGGGTCGACACCGCTTCATACATTGCGTTCAGATATTGATTATGGCTTTGCTGAGGCAAAAACAACGTATGGAATAATAGGTGTTGCTGTTTGGGTGTGTAGGGGTGAGTTTCAATCATCAAAGCTTTACGGCGCCTAGATAAGGAAAGAGTGCAATTATGTTAATGCCAAAAAAAACAAAGTACAGAAAAGCTCAAAGAGGCAGAATGAAGGGGCGTTCAAAAGGTGCCCGTTTTGTTGCTTTTGAAGAATATGGTTTACAGGCTATTGAGCCAGGCTGGTTGACTGCTCAGCAAATAGAAGCAATGCGCATAACTATTTCACGTAAATTAAAAAAGGTTGGTAAATTGGTTTTGCGTGTTTTTCCTGATAAGCCGATTACAAAAAAACCTGCAGAAACTCGTATGGGTAAAGGTAAAGGTGCACCGGAGAAATGGGCTTTTGTTGTAAAAAGAGATCGAATTATTTGTGAAATTGGGGGATTGAGTGAAAATGATGCTCGTGCTGCACTCAAGGCTGCTACGTATAAACTTCCAATGAAAGCTCGATTTGTAAAGCGTAATAATGGTGTTGTATGAAAATTAAAAGAGAAAAAGACAATCTAAAACAAATGAACAAGAAAGATTTGCGAGATAGGATTGAATTGCTGCAGCGTGAATTGTTTAACGTTCGCCTGAATGCGGCAACTGCTCATGTAAAGGATTATTCTCAATTTAAGAAATTGAGGCGTTCAATTGCTCGAACCAAAACATACATGCAACAAAAAAATATAGAAAAACAAAATATAATGGAAAAAAGATAAAGGTGTTGCATGGCAAAGACAATATATATCGGTAGAGTAATTTCAGATAAAATGGATAAGACAGTGGTTGCTCAAGTAGAGCGTACATTTAATCACCCACAATTCCATAAAGTCATTAGGTCTGTCAAAAAATATAAAATTCATGATGAAAAAAAACAGGCAAAAGTTGGTGACATTGTAGAGTTTTATGAAGGACGACCTATCTCAAAAACTAAACACATGCATCTTATGCGTGTTGTTAGGTTTGGTGACATATTATTGGGTGAATAAGGTATAAATTATGATTCAAAAAGAATCTCGTTTAAAAGTTGCAGATAATTCCGGAGCTACGGAAGTCTTGTGCATCAGTGTTATTGGAAGCACAAGAAAGCGTTTTGCATATCTTGGTCAAAAGATAAAATGTTCTGTGAAAAAGGCTATTCCTGGTGGAATGGTCAAAAAAGGGCAGGTCGTTGATGCGGTTATTGTTAGAACCTGTAAAGAATTTCGTCGAGATGATGGTAGTTATATTCGTTTTGGTGATAATGCTGTGGTAATTATCAAAGATAACGCACCTGTAGGAACGCGTGTTTTTGGACCAGTAGCTCGTGAACTTCGAGCTCAAGGCTATTTGAAAATAGTTTCATTGGCACCTGAGGTATTATAAGAGGATTATTATGGCTGCACGCGTTAAGAAAAATGACATAGTGATAGTGATGTCTGGTAAAGATAAAGGTAAACAGGGCAAGGTTATTGAAGTAGTTCCTAAAAAAGATAAAGTCCTTGTAAAAGGAATTGCGTTTGTTACACGACATGTAAAAGCGCGTCGTCAAGGGGAAGCTGGCGGTATTAAAAAAGAAGAATCATATATAAAACTTGCTAAAGTTATGCCGGTTTGTGTTGCATGCAAGCAGCCATGTCGTGTAAATACTAAGTTGTTAGAAAAAGGTAAACAGATGGCTCGTGTGTGTAATAAATGCAAAGAGTTATTTTAAGGGTTGACTAAAATGACACAAGCTCGATTGAAAAAATTATATGATGAAAAAATTCGCATAGAACTTAAAGATGCGCTTGGTTTAAAAAATATCATGCAGACTCCAAAGATTACAAAAATTGTTTTAAATACTGGGGTTAAAGATGCTGTTTCAGATACTAAGTCTTTGCAAGAGGTTGAAAGAGTGTTTGAGGCGATTTCTGGTCAAAAGTCGGTTAGAACAGTAGCAAAAAAATCTATTGCTGGGTTTAAGCTGCGTGAAGGAATGCCAATTGGTGTTAAAGTAACTTTACGATGTAAGCTCATGTATGAATTTTTGGACAGGCTGATTAATTTGGCTTTGCCAAAAACAAGAGATTTTCAAGGGGTCTCGACTAGATTTGATCGCCGAGGTAATTATAATTTGGGCATTAAAGAGTGGAATATCTTTCCAGAAATAGAACATGAAACAGCTACTAAGATGCGTGGTTTAAATATAACAATTGAAACAACCACAACTAATGATGAGCATGCACGAGAATTATTGACTCGTTTTGGTATGCCATTTCGTAAGGCGTAAGGGTTATTAAGGTGTACAATGGCAAAAAAATCGTTAATTGAAAAAGCAAATAAGAAACCAAAATTTGCAGTCAGAAGGTATAATCGGTGCAAGCTGTGTGGTAGATCTCGTGGTTATATGGGGTTATTTATGGCGTGTCGTATTTGTTTTAGAAAACTTGCTCTTCAGGGTTTGCTTCCCGGAGTGAGAAAAACAAGTTGGTAGGTAACGCAAAATAATGTGTGTTTTATGTGTATAAAGAGGGCAATAAATGTCAGTTGATGTGATTGGTGATTTTTTAACTATTATCAGAAATGGTATAATGGCTTCAAAATTTTCTGTTGAGGTACCATACTCAAAAGTTAAGCACGAGATAGCAAAAATTTTTTTTGAAGAAGGTTTTGTAAAAGATCTTTCGGTAATAGATGAAGATCAAATAAAAAAATCTCTTCGTATTATTTTGAAGTATGATGGTAATGAATCAGTGATTCATGAAATTCGTCGATCAAGCAAACCGGGACGTCGTCGTTATTCTGGTGCAAAAGATATCGAATTAGTTATTGGCGGTTTGGGTCTTTCCATTATTTCGACTAATCGTGGCATACTATCCCACAAAAAAGCACAAGAACTAAATGTTGGTGGCGAAGTTATTTGTACCATATGGTAGTTTGGTTAAGGGTTAAAATATGTCTAAAATAGGCAGAAAATCAATAAATACGGGCTCTGTTCAGATAGAAATCAAGGGACAAAAGATTTATTATAAGGGGCCTAAAGATTCTGGTGTACATGAGTTGCCATCTATTTTGATCGCTAAGCTCGAGGGCGAAAAATTAATAATTGAGACGCAAAAAACAAATATGCGTCAACGTGAAGTTAATCGATTGTGGGGGCTAAATCGTGCCTTGCTGGCAAATAAAATTTTTGGGGCTGGTTCAGAATTTCAAAAACAAATCGAAATTGTAGGTTTGGGGTATAAAGCTGCATTATCTGGTAAAAAAGTGACATTTTCCTTGGGATATAGTCATAAAATAGATTTTGATTTACCAGAAGGTATTTCTCTTACAATTGATAAAACTGGAAAAATGTTAATGTTTAGTTCTTCAAGTAAAGAATTAATTGGTCATGTATGTAGCATGGTTAGATCGTTACGACCACCAGAACCATACAAGGGTACTGGCGTAAAATTAACAACAGAAGTGATCGCGTGTAAAGCTGGAAAAGCCAAGGCTGCATCGTAAGATTAGTGAGGTATTGGTGTTATGGCAAATAATAAACGAATAAAGAAAAGAGTAAAACGTCGCTTGTTGCGTGTACGTGAGGGTATTAAACGCGTTGCGCTATTGCCGCGTGTATCAGTGTTTCGAAGTGCAAAGCATATGTATGCACAATTGATAGATGTTGCTGAAGGAAAAACCCTTGCGAGTTGCTCGTCTTTACAATTAAAAGAGTTTAAGGGTGATAAAAAAGTAATTGCGCATGAGGTTGGTAAAGAATTGGCACAACGAGCAAAAAAAGTCGGCGCAACTGCTGCAGTATTTGATCGAGGTGCGTATCTATATCATGGGCGTGTTGAAGCTCTTGCGCAGGGATTGCGTGAAGGCGGTTTAAAAATTTAGGTAAAAAGCATGACAGAACGTAAGACAAAAGATACAAAAGCAGTAACAACATTTGTTGACTTTGTAGTAAAAGTTCGACGAGTGACAAAGGTTACTAAAGGTGGTAAAAGGTTTTCTTTTTCTGCATTAGTAGTTTCAGGTGATCAACAGGGTAATGTTGGTATCGGTTTGGGTAAAAGTAAAGAAGTATCAGCTGCAATTGCAAAAGCGACAAATAAAGCACGTAAAAGTTTGGTAGCAATACCACTGCGTGGTACAACAATTCCGTATTTTATTAAGGGACAACATGGTGCGAGTAAGGTTATTATCAGGCCAGCATCATTGGGTACCGGTGTGATTGCTGGAGGTGCTATGCGTGCAATTATGGAGGCTGCTGGTATTAAAGATATTCTAACTAAATCTCTTGGTTCTGGTAATCGTCAAAATGTTGTAAAAGCAACACTTAACGGTTTGTCTAAATTACGAACTGCACAGCATTTGGCAAAATTAAGAGGTAAAACGGTCACAGAACTCACGAGGAAAGCATAATGTTTGGTTTACACAAAGTAGAATCTGCTGGCAAAAGAAAAAAACGTATTGGACGCGGTGGTAGCCGTGGTGGTACAAGTGGAAAAGGTCATAAGGGTCAAAAGGCTCGTACAAGCGGTACAGTTCGTATGGGTTTTGAAGGTGGTCAAATGCCTTTGTTTCGTAGATTGCCAAAGCGAGGATTTAATAATGCTCGTTTCGAACAAAAAGTTAAAACAGTAAACCTCGATGATTTAAATAGCTTTGATGATGGACAAGTTGTTGATAAAAAGGTTTTAATTGAAAAAGGAATTATCAAAGCACAAAGAAACGCTTCTGGTAATAATGGCTTTCTTTTGAAGGTGCTTGGAAATGGCCAACTTAAAAAAAAATTGACAGTCCGTCTTGATGCCTTTAGTAAATCTGCATTTAGAGCAATTCAAGATAACGGCGGAATAGTAGAAGTTATAAAGGAGGGGTAGAGTGGTGATGTTGTTAAAACATATTGCAAATATTTTTTCGATTGCTGACTTAAGAAAAAAGCTGCTTTTTACCTTAGGTATATTGATTGTGTATCGCCTTGGTGGACACATACCAGTGATTGGAATCGATATTAATGCTTTACAGCAAATGATGTCTCAAGCTGGGGGACTTGGTGGGCTTTTTAAGTATTTGGATCTTTTTTCCGGTGGTATGTTGCGACAATGTACGTTATTTGCGTTAGGAATTATGCCATATATTACATCATCAATTATGATGCAGGTGTTGAGTATGGGTATTCCAACTCTTGAACAACTTTCAAAAGAAGGTGAATACGGTCGTAAAATCATTAACCAGTATACACGTTATCTCACTTTTGGTGTTGCTATAATGCAAAGTGCCGGTTTTGCTTTTTTACTTGAAAGAAATAACTTAGTTTTAGCTCCTGGATGGGGATTTAGGTTATTGTTTATTCTTTCTTTAACTGTTGGTTGCATGGTTGTTATGTGGTTGGGTGAGCAAATATCTATTTTTGGTATTGGAAATGGTAGTTCTATGATTATTTTTGCTGGTATTGTTGCCCAGTTTCCAAATCACTTTATTAGAACGTGGTCGCAAGTGCAAGAGGGTCTTATGGACCCGGTTATGGCATTTGTTATATTAGCAATTTTTGTTGTAATAATGGGTTGTATAGTTTTTCTTGAAAAAGGTCAGCGTAAAATTCCAGTTCAATATACTAGACGTATTATCGGGCAACGAGTATACGGTGGACAAAGTACATATATACCGTTCAAAATTAATACTGCAGGTGTGATGCCAGTTATTTTTGCGAGTGCAGTATTGAATATTCCAATGTTTGCAACATCTGTATTGGCTTCACGATTTGAAATGTTTAGATGGATTTCTGAAAGTCTAGCGCCAATGGGTCTCCTTTATGGTGTTTTAGAGTTTATTCTAATTATTGTATTTTCATTTGTTTACACAGCAATGATGTTTAATCCGCAAGAGCTTGCTGATAACATTAAAAGAAGTGGCGGATTTATACCAGGTATTCGTCCGGGTACCAAAACTGCTGAATTTTTTAATTATATACTTACTCGTATAGGCTTAGTTGGAGCGATATATTTAGCGATATTGGCACTTCTACCTAGTATATTGGGAATGTTTATACATATTCCGTTTTATTTTGGCGGGACTGCTCTTTTGATTGTTGTTGGGGTTGCTTTAGAAACCGCATCTCAAGTTGAGTCATATCTTCTTGAGCATCGATACGAAGGCTTTTTATCAAGCGGTAGTATGCGAGGCAGGAGGGTGCGCTAGGAGTGAACGCGTTATATAATATTTTTATTGGGCCTCCAGGCTCTGGTAAAGGTACATTATCTCGATTGTGTGTTCAAGAACTTGGATGGGCTCAGCTTTCAACGGGAGATTTGTGTAGGAAGCATATAAAAAATAGAACAGAAATTGGTAAACAAATAGATTTTGCTATAAAATCTGGTAAACTTATTTCTGATGAGCTTGTTGCAAGTATGGTATGTGATTGGCTTGAAAATTTAGCCGGTAGTGTACCATCCATTGTTTTTGATGGATATCCGCGTACTGTTGTTCAGGCGCGTGATTTTTGTAAGACCGTATATGAGAAATTTGATAGTGTTAAATTGAATGTCATCAGATTTATTATATCAGATGACAGTATTATAGCTCGATTAGGTGGGCGTTATATTTGTCAAAACAAAGAGTGCCAAGCTGTGTATTCTTTGATTACCGGTTCAGTACTAAATCCTAAAAAAGGAATGGGGTGTGACAAATGTGACAGTTTACTTATGCGTAGGCCAGATGATGAAGCAGATGCAATACTAGAGCGTTTGAAAATTTACCATCATCATGAGCAGGCACTTCTTGATTTTTACATTAAAAATAAGCAAGAAGTACTGGAATTTGATGTTGAAAAACCTGTGCTACAAGTTTTTGAAGAGTTTAAAGAGCTTGTAGGCATTGTATGTACAGTATGATTACGATAAAAAATAAAGCTTCCATAGCAAAAATGAAGCGAGCTGGACAGTTATTATCTGAAGTTTTTGATGCGATAGTAGCTCAAATAAAGCCGGGCGTCAGTACGTTAGCGCTTGATTCATGGGTTGCGGAGCAATTGTATACAAAAAAACTTGTTTCAAGATGTAAAGGATATCATGGTTATCAACACGTCAGTTGTATATCGGTTAATGATGAAGTTGTGCATGGCGTTCCTGTTGCAGATAAGATATTATCCAAAGGTGATCTTGTAAAAGTTGACGTATGTGCTTCATGGAAAGGGTATTGTGCTGATATGGCACGCTCATTTTTTGTAGGAAATTTATCAAGTATATATGCGCAAAGGCTTGTTGATGTTGCACAGCGAGCGCTTGATAAAGGAATTGAAAAAGCATATCCCGGTAACTATCTAACTGATATTTCTTCAGCAATTCAACAAGAAGTGGAAAAACACGGTTTTGGTGTTGTAAGAGATTTTGCGGGTCATGGTATTGGAAAAAAAATGCATGAAGAGCCTGAGTTGCTAAATTATGGTCAGCCTGGTAAAGGGCCAATTTTGCGTCCTGGCATGGCATTTGCGATAGAGCCTATGATTACCATGGGACATTATGATGTGTACTTGACGAATGATGGATGGACAGTCAAAACAATAGATAAAAGTTTGGCTGCGCATGTAGAAGATACTGTCGTTATTACCGAGGGTGGGCCGCAGGTAATAACGCGTTCTAATCCGCAAAGGCAATAGGTTATGAGGCATAAAAGACAACAAAAGAAAAAAGAAGACGTAATCAAGGTTGATGGTATAGTGAAAGAAACGTTACCAAATGCTATGTTTCGTGTTGAAATAGAGGGTGGACATGAAGTACTGGGACACGTTTCTGGTAAAATGCGTATGTTTTATATAAAAATTTTGCCTGGCGATAAGGTGGCGTTAGAGCTTTCTCCATACGATTTAACGCGCGGCAGAATTGTACTGCGATACAAAAATTAAGGTATGAACGATGAAAGTGCGAACATCAGTAAAAAAAATGTGTAATAATTGTCGTATTATCAAGCGTAAAGGTGTTGTTCGAGTAATTTGTGAGCGAAACGCACGACATAAACAGCGTCAAGGATAAAATAGATATGGCTAGAATTGAAGGTCAACAGTTACCAATGAGTAAAAGAATAGAGTATGGGCTTACGTATGTGTTTGGCATAGGACTGACTCGTTCACGAGCAATTCTAAACGACCTCAAAATTTCTTTGGACACACGAGTCAAAGATTTGAGTGACGAGCAAATAGTCAAGATTCAAAACAAAGTTGGTGAGCATGCTACCGAGGGTGCGTTACGTAAAGAAATTAATATGAATATAAAGCGTCTTCAAGAAATCGGTAGCTACCGTGGTTTGCGGCATAAAGCAGGGCTGCCTACTCGTGGGCAGCGTACTAAAACGAATGCACGTACGAGGAAGGGACCGAAGAAAAAAGGGTGCGCAATCACCTTGAAGAAAAAAGCTACTAAAAAATAATGTGCAGAATAAGCACATATGATAATGTGCGTAGATGCACGTGTATCCAATGCGTGATATAAGAAGCACATCATTAGAGGACGTTGAATGGCGTATAAAAAGAAAATAAAAAAAATAAAAAGAAAAGTTGATACTGTTATTGCACATGTTCAATCTAGCTTTAACAATACTCTTGTGTGTATTACGACATTAGAGGGTGATGTATTATTGCGTTCTAGTGCTGGAAAGCTTGGTTATAAAGGTTCTCGCAAAGGGACACCATTTGCAGCGGGTCAGGTTGGTACAGTTCTTGCAAAAGACATGATGGCTATGGGTGTTAGAACCGTTGAAGTAAATTTGCGTGGACCAGGCTCTGGAAGAGACTCTGTAGTTCGCTCTTTACAGGGTGCGGGGCTCAACATTTCGATATTGCGTGATGTAACACCATTACCTCACAACGGGTGTCGTGCGCCTAAAAAACGTAGAGTGTAAGATTACTGTAGCAGTTGGTTAGTATGATAACTCGGGTAGATTATTGATAAAGATTAATATAAGGGTACCATGGTAAAAGGTTCTTCTGTCAGAGAAACGGAAAAAAGTGCACGGCAAGATGCTAATAAAGCAAAACAAACACGTAAGCTTTCCGAGTACGGCAAGCAGCTTGTAGAAAAGCAAAAAGTAAAGCGTATGTATGGTATGCGAGAAAAGCAGTTTAGACGTTTTTTTGCAATGGCAATACAAAAAGAAGGTGCACCAGGTGAGGTGCTTTTAAGTTTAGCAGAGCGTCGACTTGATAATACAGTATATCGGCTAAAAATGGCGACATCTCGAGCACAGGCGCGTCAAATTATTGTACACGGCCACGTACGTGTCAATGGTAAAAGAGTTTCTTCACCATCATATATTGTTTCTGTTGGGGAGGAGATTTCGCTTACACCAACTGCTCTTAGTAAACAAGATTTCTTGAAAACAGTTGTGGATAAAAGGTTAAATATCGGTATCAAAGTGCCAGAGTGGCTTGAGCTTAATAAAAACGATCGAAAAGGCCGTGTTTTACGTGAGCCTGTGCGTTCGGATATTCAGATACCAATTGAAGAGCACTTGATTGTAGAGTTGTATTCTAAGTAATGATAGGAGGTTAGATGGAAAAGAAGAAGTATCAATCATTAACCGTTCCGAAGTTAACTTGGACCAAAAAAACACTTACCAATTCATTTGGAGAGCTAGTTGCACAGCCGTTAGAGCCTGGTTTTGGAATGACACTGGGTAATGCTTTGCGCCGTGTACTATTGGGTGGTGTTGAAGGGTGTGCGGTAACTTCCGTAGTTATTGAGGGTGTTAATAACGAATTTTCAACAATACCTGGCGTTGTAGAAGATACAATGCAATTGTTGCTTAATATAAAAGGTGTTGTTATTCGTAATACAACTGGTTTACCAGGTAAAATGTCATTACGTGTAAAGGGTGATGCTGTTGCATCTGTAGCTGACATACGGGCAGATGAGCATTTGGAGTTAGTTAATACAGGCCACGTTCTTGGGCATGTTGCATCTGATGGTGAGCTTATTATTGAATTCTTTGTTGAACCTGGACGAGGGTATCAACGAGCGCAGTGGCCAGTAGATAAAGCATTACAAGAAGATGGGCGCATCTATCTAGATGCTATGTTTTCGCCCATTAAAAAAGTAATGTTTGATGTAGAAAAGACGCGTGTTGGTGGTGATATTGATTATGATAAATTGATACTTAGAATTCACACTGATGGATCAGAGAATCCTTTAGATGTTTTACATTATAGTGTTTCTGTGTTACGTACGCAGCTGGAACATTTTTTGGAGGCATCAGAAATTCCGTTTAATGAAATATCTTCTGTATCAGATGAGGTGGATATTAAGGAAACAAGTGGATTGGCTAATGTTAGCTTACGTGGCATGTCGACCGACTTATTACTTAAACCAATTGATGAGTTGGAGCTTTCGGTAAGAGCGCATAATTGTCTTATAAACGCTGGTATAAAACGTATTATTGATTTGGTCAATATTGCTGAAGATGACACGCTTAAAATTAAAAATTTTGGCCGTAAGTCTCTCAATGAAGTTAAAGATAGCATGAAAGCATTTGGCCTTTCTTTTGGCATGAATATCAAAGAGGAAGATGTCAAACGTGTGCTTGACGAGAAAGAGCAACAATAAGGGACTATAAAAAATGAAACACCAAAACGGTAGAAAAAAACTAAACGTAAAATCTTCACATAAACGATCATTGCTTCGCAATCAGACTATTCATTTGATTACGTATGGTCATTTAACTTCTACTCGTGCGCTGGTTAAAGAAGTTCAGCGTTATGTAGAGAAGCTTGTTACTATTGCACGAGTTGGTAATACATTCAATGCGCGTCGTCGTGCATACGCATTGTTACCGTACAAAAAAGAAGCGTTATTGCGATTATTTAAAGATGTTGCACCAAAATATATCGATCGACCTGGTGGTTATACTCGTGTGATACCCATGGGACAACGTTCAAGTGATACGGCAAAAATAGCTCGTTTGGAGTGGGTGTAACCGTATGACAGATGAGCAGCGGATACGCAAAATAGAACAAGTATTAGAGCAATTGCGTCCAAATATCCAAATGGATGGTGGCGATATTACTTTTGTTAAGTATGTTGATGGTGTTGTGTATGTAAAATTGCATGGTGCATGTGCTGGTTGTGCACTTTCAACACAAACACTTAAAATGGGGGTGGAGCAAGCGTTGCGTGATGAAATCTCTGACGTATACGAGGTGCAAACAGTCGAACAAAATGTTTGAGACTATAATTCATCGCAATTTTTTCTAAATCAGTATTAATAGTTGTATTATAGCCCTTCTTAAGGGGACTTCATAGTTATTATGTGGTCCCTTTTTTCGTTATTACGAAAAAAATATATACTTTTTGTGATGAAAAAAAGATTTGACGAATTATACATTATAACTTAGAACCTATCCCAAAATTAAAATCTTGAAATAATTTTGTAAAAAAAGGAAAATCTCGCTGATAAAAAGATGTTAAAAATTCATCAAAAAACGAGATTTTCCATGAAAAGATTTTACATGAAGAGAAGATTTTGGAAAGAGTTAAGAAAGATTATTCCTCAGAAAAAAAGCATTCGTAGACCAAGGAAAAGTGCAAAAAAAATTATGAGAGCAGTTTTTTTTGTATTTCGAACTGGAATACAATGGAAGGCATTGCCACCAATATTTAATGTCTCTGCAAGTACTGTACATCGTCGATTTCAAGAATGGATTAAAGATGGTGTATT
>JAGQHQ010000002.1 GCA_020431705.1 Candidatus Dependentiae bacterium | reverse complement strand
CGAAGCTAGCCTACTCTATTTTTACTTATTTTTTAATTTCACAATTCGCTCGTAGTGCAATATTATTGCTATCACAAAAAAGGCCAGGTTATTATTGTCACACCCGGCCTTTTCTATTATTTTATATTAATCGGGTATTTTTTATGATTGGGCTGGACGAACGTCTTCAGGTCCAAGTTCATTGTATACTTACTTGTGTATCAACAATATGCACTGTAATATCATTAACTGATCCTGTTTTGAGGGTATCTATGCCGGCTTTTGTATGTGCAGCAATAAGATTCATATAATGTGAAGCACTTGGTTTGATTATACGATCAAATGTATCTTTAGCAACTTTAAATAGTCCATAACATTTGCTATAGCGACCCCATTCGTAATTATCAAGCAAAGACCAATAAAAATATCCACGCACATCACAACCATTTTGAATAGCTCGGGAAATTGCATACAAATATTTTTTCATAAATTCAGTACGTTGATTCTCATCATTGGTACCAATACCATTTTCTGTCACATATATTGGTAGGTGCCTGCCAGTATTTTGCCTGAGTGGTTTAATTAAACGTTCATGCATACTCATGAGTGCGCGATATATACCTTCAGGATAAATAGTATATGATTCATGGTAGTTACCTGGCGTACCGCATCGTTGTTCTTTTGGACTACATTTTTTAGAAAGACCTAAGCCAACTTTTAAATAGCGATGTCCGTAATAGTTAAGCCCGACAAAATCAAGTGAGTATGGTGCATTTTTATTTTCGTGTTGAATTTTAAATGGCAACATCATGTCAATTTTACCAGTGGTAAAGAATTGATAAAATGGATCGTCTTGTAGTTTGTTTCCCATTTTACATACCAAGTGATCAATTGGATTCCACTTATTCCACGTATCAAGTTGATGTGTATTTTTTAGAATACCCACTTTCAAGTTTGGATTAACAAGTTCTTTTGCTTTATATGCAGCAACGTGCGCATCAAGTAAGTTTATAATTACCTGGCATGTAACTTTGCTATTTTTCTTAAATGGTGGGCGTCCACCTTGATGATAACTATTGAGTGCAATGCCACCAATAGGCGAATTGAATGTTAAATACAGATGCACTCTATCGCCAAGGGTTTCAAAAATTTTTGTACAAAATGCAACATAATACTTAATATTTTCTGCTTTTTCAAAGCCGCCCTTTGCGTCAAACCACAATGGCTCTGTATAATGATAGAGTGTAATAACTGGCTTTATATTGTTAGCGATTAGTTCATCACACACATCAACGTAGTGTTGTAATGCAGCTGCATCAAAAGTATCTTCGGTTGGCATAATTTTTTCCCACGCAACAGAAAAACGATATGCACTACACCCAAGTTGTTTGAGTGCTTGCACGTCTTTTTTGTAATACTGCCAGCTTTTGCATGCATCGCCAGCAAAACAGAATGTGAAGTGTTCTTCTTTGTGCTGGTTGATTTCTGCTTGTGTTGGCTTACGGCAGTAAACTTTGTAGAAATTTTTGCACCAATTATCTTTTTGTTCATTCCACGTTTTGTCAAATTCAGATTGTTTAATAATACGTAATTGTTGTGCGTATCGTGAGTTTTTACCCCATGTGTTGTTATCGCAATTTTCTTCTATTTGGTGTGCAGATGTGCCGGCGCCAAACAAAAAGTATGATGGAAATATATACTCATTTTGATTGATTCTTTTCCATGTCCAGTGTTTTTTTGTTATGTCTGTGCAACTGTTTGTACTTGTTTTGCAGTAGTCGTTAGTTGCACCAAAAAAACCTAACAACGCTGTTAATAAAATCCGCATCATACCAACGGTTATATTTATATGCATGGTAGAATACCTTCCATTTGTTTAATTATCTTATTTTTTTACTATATCAAATAGATATATTTTTACAAGATCAATATCCAAGCTACATTCACATTGAAATGTTTTTGAGCAAAAAAATCCGGCTTTTTAGGGCCGGACTTTCCTTATTGTCAATTTTTTTAATTAAAATAGTTTTAATTAAAACTAGAAATGGCGAGGTCCACGACGAACTGGACGTTCTTCACGTGGGCGAGCTTCATTAACTTTAATGTTGCGACCGCCAATTTCTTTTCCATCTAAACTACTAATTGCTTGTTCAGCTTCGTCATTTGCAGGCATTTCGACAAAAGCAAAACCTTTAGAGTTGCCAGTAAATTTGTCTTTGATTATACGTACTGAAGCAACTTCACCAAACTCTGCAAAAAGGTCTTTAACTTGATTTTCTGTTGCGTTATATGACAAGTTACCTACGTAAATATTTTTCATAATTATTTAAAATCCTCTGGAAAAAATAAAATCGATACTCGGAAATAATAAAATTGATATATGGTTAATAAGAAATTGGAAATGATATTGCTTTCTATAGGGACCCTTCTGCTAAATTAAACGTTGCTCAACACTCTTTAGTATACACGTTATCGAGTGAGAGGCAAATAGCGATTGTTGTATATGTATTATACATTGAATTTAATAAGGATAATATCGCCGTCTCTAACAAGATAATCTTGGCCTTCTCGGCGGGTTTTACCTTCTTCTTTAACCTTTGCGGTGCTGCCCAGTTCTGCAAGATCATTATAACTAAATACTTCTGCGCAAATAAAACCACGCTCCAAGTCTGAGTGAATTTCACCAGCTGCTTGGCGAGCGGCCGTTCCTTCGTGTATTGGCCAGGCATGAATTTCTACTGGTCCACAGGTAAAGAAGGTAATTAAACCTAAATATTCATAACTTTTTTTTATTACCGTATCCAAGCTTTTTTCTTTAATACCAAGCATATCCATCATTTCTTTAGCTTGTAATTCATCCATCTGCGAGAGCTCGAATTCTGTTTTTGCATTCAAGGCAATAATGCGCTTTTTGCCAAACTGTTTTATAAGTGCTTGGTAATGAGGATTTCGTTCATAGGCGTTACCATCAAGTTCCTCTTCAGATACATTGGCGATAATCAGGTAATTTTTGGTACTTAGCATTGGGGGGGCTTGAACATTGCTTTCTTGAAGTAATGTACGAGCTTTTTCAAAATTGCCTGTATCTAGAGCCTTTTGTACGTCTTCTAACAGTTTTTGTTCGTCTTGTAGTTCTTTTAATTCTTTTGGTTTTCCTTGCGCTCTCCGAATGAGTTTGACCATTTTTTCAAGCCGTTTATTAATTAATTCAAGGTCTTTAAGCATTAATTCTGCTATAATAATCTCATAATCAGCCAAAGGATCGATCTTTCCGTTTTCTCTAATGACATTTTCGTCTTCAAAGCAACGCAAGACGTGCAAAATGAGGTCGACTTCTCTTATATGTCCCAGGAACTGGTTTCCTAGCCCTTGACCTGCAGCTGCGCCTTTAACAAGCCCTGCTATATCGACGAACGTAACCGTAGCGGGTATTTTTTTTTGAGATTGATACATGGTATATAAATGATCAACTCGTGCGTCTGGAACGTTTGTAATCGCTACATGCGGTTCAATCGTGCAAAATGGGTAATTTTCCGCTGGAATCGATGATTTGGTTAATGCATTGAATAGAGTTGATTTTCCAACATTTGGAAGGCCAACTAAGCCTGCTTTAATTCCCATGATATTTGTAAGCTCCGTGTTTTTATTCTTAAGTATCGCTTAAAAGTTAGCTTTATGCAATTATGGTATTATTTTAGATTATTGTTGGGTTTTCGTTTTTTGCATTTTGTTGCGTTTAATCTGTTCTTTGTGTTACAAACGATACGTGCAGTATACTATGCATACTGTTAATTGGTATATAATAAATAACGCTTTTATTCAGAAGGAGAGAAAATGGAAAATTCACTAATAATGAAGTGGGTTGGTATGGTAACGTGGGCAATTACGGCGCTTGCAGCAATAAATACTGGTCTGGTGCCAATGGAATTAAATATCTTTCAAACAAAATTTGTGACAGGTATGTCACCACAGGTTTTTAGTATTATTCATTATGTTATTGGTATTTCTGGTGTAATTAGTTTTGCTATGTTTGTGATGGTACTTAGTAGTGGTAAATGTGGCTGCGGTAAAAAAATGAAATAGTTTCTTGCAGAGTATTTTAAGGTGCATAAGACAAAGAGAGGGGTACACAACCTATGGCGGCAGCCTTATTTTAACGTTCGAGACTAGGTTATTAAAAAACTAAGGGTGCATTTTTCTTGCGCCCTTAGTTTTTTAAATTAATATTTTACGTTGTAGAGAGATCTTATATGTTTTTCGTATTTATTTACTGATTGATTTCAGCATCAATTGGCTCACTTTGTTGTTGTGTTCCAACATCAGCTTGTTGAGCAGTATCGTCACTAGATGTTTGATCTGTAGGTTTTTGCTGAGCAGATTGTTCTTTGTACAAAATCTCTGCCATTTTATGAGATGCTTGCATTAATTCATCAGTTGCTTTTTGTAAGTTTTCAACATTGTTTTCATGCTCTTTAAGGTCAGCTTTTGCTTTTTCTATAGCAGCTTCAACTTTAGTTATTTCTTCTGCAGGTAGTTTTTCTTTGTTCTCTTTAACTGTTTTTTCCACCTGTATAATCATGCCATCAAGTTGATTGCGTTTTTCTACTGTTTCTTTTGCCTTTTTGTCTACGGCTGCATGAACTTCAGCGTCTTTTACCATGTTATCGATTTCAGCTTGAGATAAACCGCTGCTGCTAGTAATGGTAATACTTTGCTCCTTATTTGTTGCTTTATCTTTAGCTGAAACGTTTACGATACCATTTGCATCGATGTTGAATGTAACTTCGATTTGTGGTACACCGCGTGGGGCTGCTGGAATGCCATCGAGCCTAAATTGACCAAGCAGTTTATTATCTTTGGTAAATTCTCGCTCACCTTGGAAGACGCGGATATCAACTGATGTTTGGTTGTTTTCAGCAGTTGAAAATACCTGAGACTTTTTGCTTGGAATAGTCGTGTTACGTTCAATGAGTTTATGGCATATGCCTCCCATTGTTTCGATTCCTAATGAAAGGGGGGTGACATCAAGCAAGAGTACATCAGTTACATCCCCAGCAAGTACACCACCTTGAATTGCAGCACCAGCGGCAACCACTTCATCAGGGTTTACTGATTTGTTTGGTTCTTTGCCAAAGAAATTTTTTACGAGCTGCTGTACTTTTGGAATTCGTGTTGAACCACCAACTAATATAACTTCACTGATGTCGGCTTTATTCAACCCAGCTTCTTGTACAGCAACTTCGCATGGATCTAGTAATCGCTTGAAAATATCTTCACATAGTGATTCTAATTTTGCGCGTGACAGTTTCATATTTAAGTGTTTTGGCCCAGAAGTATCTGCTGTTACGTACGGTAAATTGATATCAGTTTCAGTAACACTTGAAAGCTCTTTTTTTGCTTTTTCTGCAGCTTCACGAATACGTTGTAATGCCATTGGATCTTTGCGTAAGTCAACACCTTGTTCTTTTTTAAATTCATCCGCGATATATGTAATTAATGCTTGGTCGATATCGTCACCACCTAAGTGTGTATCACCATTTGTTGATTTTACTTCAATAACGCCATCACTTACCTCTAAAATTGAGATATCAAAAGTACCTCCGCCAAAATCAAATACTGCGATTGTTCCACTTTTTTTCTTGTCAAAACCGTATGCAAGTGCTGCTGCTGTTGGTTCGTTGATAATGCGTTTTACGTCAAGACCGGCAATTTTACCAGCGTCTTTTGTTGCTTGGCGCTGTGAATCGTTGAAATATGCTGGAACAGTAATAACTGCTTCAGTTACTTGTTGTCCAACGTAATCTTCAGCCACTTGTTTTAGTTGACTGAGTATTGCTGCCGAAATTTCTTGTGGTGTATATTCTTTACCCTGTGCGACAATGGCAACATCACCATTCGCACGCTTTGCAATTTTGTATGGCAAGTGGTCAACTTCACCGGAAACTTCATCATATTTACTGCCAATAAAACGTTTTGCTGAGTAAATAGTATTTTCTGGGTTAGTTATTGCCTGGCGTTTTGCTAATGTTCCAACGAGTCTTTTACCTTCTTTTGTAAATGCAACCATTGATGGAGTTGTATTTGCGCCTTCTTTGTTTGGGATAATTTTACCGCTTCCGCCTTCCATGAAAGCGACCACTGAATTTGTTGTACCTAAGTCGATACCAATTATTTTTCCCATAGGATCCTCATTTTGTTGTTTATGCGCTTACTCTTTTTTGTATTCTTATGCAAAGCAGGAGCATGCGCATTATTTTGTATTAAAATTTTTTTTTAAATTTAACTGGTAGTATAGCGCAATTTCTAGGGGCATGTCAAATACATGCTCATATTTTCTGAGTGTGAATGACTCAGGTTTTTTAATAGTAGGTATTAAGAATTTTTTTATTACGAGTTTGAAAAAGGGGTAATTACTATAAAGCGCTCTTAAATAGCAATAATGACACCTTTTGTCGCATAATCTACCCCACTCGGTTTGAGCTAGACTAATCAGAGTTATTTATACGCACGGATTCATTCCCTAACACAGCTATTACAAATGAACGTAGTCAAGCCACTCCGTCTGCCCCACTCAGCAGTGCAAACTCTACTGCCGAAGCTTATCTTACGCAGCATTTACGGGGGTGGGCCTTTGGCCTGCTGAGTGGCTTGACTACGTTCATTTCAAAGGAGGTCTTCGAAGGAAAAACAAGAAAAGAGAAAGAGGGGCGGGTCGAGTAAAGTAAGGTAAGGTATGGATACTATACCCCATCCTTATCCTTATATATACATGCTCACTGATACAATATATAAACTCCTCTCCTAAAAATACGCATACCATACATAAAACAATAAATGCGTGTAGACACTTATGCAGATACTCATTACGAACCAATAGAACGCACAAAGGCATGCTAAATGCTGATAACCATCATACGTCGCTTATATATCTTTATCCAAATTTCTTATTTTTTTATTTCCCAGAAGGGTTAAAAATATCACTAACGGGAAGGGTGGCGGTTTCTGATGCGGTCAGTAAGTCTTTGAATTGGCAATTGGCGTTTGTCATTCACATGCTATCTTTTGATTTATACTGCCATCTTCACAAAAAATTAAATTGCTATTTGATGTGCTCTTTTGTTACTATGTGTAATATATGTGTAATAAGGGGGAGTTCTTATGAAGAAAAAGCTACTTTTGAGCGCAGTAATAACGTCGATATTATTTTGGTTTTTACCTGCTAATACTATGTTACAACAAGCACTGAGGTATTTGTATTCGCCGCCTGAGGAAGAACCTGAGGAAGAAAAAGAGTTTGATGAGCCTATGCAAGAAATTTCTACGCTTCCAGTCAAAAAACAAAAACCCAAGGGAGAGAAAGAAATAATTCTTACTGAAGAAGAAAAAGAGTTTGATGAGCCCGGAAAAGAAACTTATGCTACTCCTGCTGATATCACACCGATGGGGGGGGAAGAGAGGGAGCAGCCAACTGTGTTGCAAAGTGAAGAATTATTGGCCGGAGAAAAGCAGGGTTCAGAGACGGAGCAACTGGATACTCTTCCTGACTTGGAGAAAGGTCTAATAGAGAAAGAGAGACAAGAAAAAGAGAAGAGGGGACAGAGGAGTTATCCTATAGCTGGTGGTGTGGTACATGAGACTATCGAAAAGCGTGCTATAGATAAATCCAGACAAGAAGACATAAAAACGCTTTTTAAAACAATGCTGGATAATCTGCTTCAGCGCCTTGCCAAAGGTAAGCAAGACTTGGTAAAGATTAAAGCGTCATTGACTGAAGATATACAAAAAGAACAAAAAAATATAAAAGAACTCGAAAAACAAAAAAGGCAATTAGGCCCTGAACCATCACCTGAATTAAAAAAAATAATTGATCTGTTTAATGCTCGTGAAAGAGATGAGAAGCGCATTGAACAAAATATACAAAAGGCTAGGCAGGTTATTGCCGATAAAACAGCAGAGGCAAGCAAGCGGCAAAATCAGGCAGCGGTTTCAGTTATTTTGGGTAATAAGTTCATTGCGACGCTATCTTTACCTGTTTTTACTCAGGACGATAAAAAAGAGCTGCTTAAAAAATTTTTGGAAATACACGCGCCAACCTATCAGGAAAAGTCTGATTTTATAACCGAAGAATTGATCAAAAAGTTATTTGGGGAAGATGCTAATGTACAAATAATTAAACAGGATCTGATGGGAACGATACGGGAATAAAAGCGTTTTTATTGTTTTTTCATTTTTTTGAGGATTGTATAGCTCAGCCATACCATTGATACAGAGCTAGCAAGTCGCGCACCGTGTATGACGACAAGTGTGCCAAAAAGGCCAATAAGTACTTTATCGTACCAGTAAAAAAACAAAGCGATAGTGATCGTATATGGTATATAGGCTAAACTAAGCAGCTTGTATGCGCGCTTTATTTCTAAAATACGCTCGTAAGGGGATAAGACAGCTTCAATAAGATAGCTAATTGTCAACAGTATAAAAAGTGGAATAATCCTTATTTTGTGTGTGTGCCCGTTTATGACAAATAGTAGTGGGCACACTATTGCTATTGCTATAAAACAGAGAAATAATACTTGTCTAACTAATGTTTTAAACGCTGTATGTAAGACATGTTCTTGCGCGTGGTGGTGTACCATTGCGTGAGTTAATAGTGCTGTATCTGCCGTACCGATTGTTTGGGCGACTGAACGGTAAAAAAGTAATGCTCCATCATTAGCTACTTTAAAAATGTTTGCTGTTAATGGTCCGAGTGTGTAGGTGAGAAGTGGTACCATAATATTACGCTCGGTTAAGCTTTTGATGCTGGTGCTAAACCACATAAAAGATGAATGCATCAAAAAACTTTTATACAGGTTATTTGTATTTATTTTTTTACCCTGTATCTTTCCACACGTGCGATATTTCTTCTTGAGAAAAACAAATGCAAGTATGCCTGTTATAAAACTATTAATAATCCTGGTAATAAAAATACCAATAATTAGGTTATCTGGTCTTGCGATATACAAAAATAACATGATATTTATTATCGTCTCTAGAATAAGTAGCAGCGTACTTAAAAGACTAAACTCTTTTTGCCAAAAATGTGCGTGATATACAAGTTTGATCGTAGAGGTAATACCATGACTGACAAGGACAAGCGCTCCTAGTTGGAAAAAGCTGTGATGTATGCATAATAATCCAAGATATGAACATAACGTGGGTGTAATTACAAAAAAGAGTGGTACAGCGCACATAAGAGTGATGAGCTTAAAGAGTATCATACGCGAAACAAAACGATTGAGGTCCTTAGTGCTACAATAGAATTCTGGTATAAAGCGTGCGATGCTCTTGCTAAAACCAAAATCAATCCACAGAAGCAAGATGTATATTATGCTATTAATATTTGACCAGGTAGCAAAATAATCAGTGGTAAGTCTTTGGTAGAGCAAGAACAATAATCCTGTGTATAAAATTTTATAGGTGGTATAAGAAAAGGCATTCCAGCCAATAGCAGATGAAAACATGCGCAATAAGTGTTGTTTATTCATGGAGAATATTATAGCATAACAATATCTTTTTATCTTTTTTTAAAAGATTGCGCCGATATTTTCGTCTTGGTATTCTGGGTTTGAATATGCTGTGTATACTACGGAGAGAAGTCCAATGAACAAGATGAAAAAATTTTTACTGCAAGCACTTTTTATCAAAATAGGGGTTGTTTTTTTGGGCATTGCTATTATAGGCACACGATATATAGTTGGTAAGGTATGGTTTACCCCCCAAGCAGGGTCACGGAAAGTAAAAAAAGCAATTGAACAAGCAACAGATGATGTTGACATAAGAAACGAGTTTGGCCAAACAGGACTTATGTACGCTGCTGGTAATGCACAATTGGAAACAGCACAATTTCTTATTAAAAAGGGTGCAAATCTTGATCTCGTTTCCGATGACGGTGATGGAAATACAGCTTTACATATAGCATGTTTTAATGGAGATTTTCCGCAGAGCTACAAAATAGCAGAACTTTTGATTGAAAAAGGAGCTAATGTTAATGCTAAAAATAGCCGCGGCCAACACTCAATTCATTACATATTAGAGATTGACAATCTTGTCGAACGCCTTAGCCTCATGAAAAAACTAAAAAAAGCCGGTGCTAATATAAATGTTCAAAACAACGAAGGTAATACTATGCTGCACCTTGCAGTTGGCATGAGAGACAAGGCGTGGATACAAATTGTACGTAAAGAGTTCGGTGCTGCATTGCGTACCAATATAAAAAATAAGAACAACGAAACACCCATTGAATTTGCGAACCGGCTTGGCTTTACTGGGGAAGACAGTGTTGTTTCGGCACTGACAAAAAGATAGTTCACAGTCAGAAGCTTTGAGTGCTAAATTTGTACAAAAATATGTCATTGATTTTTCAAAAAAAATAACTGTCTGATATCGCCCTCTCTGAATTTGAAGTAGAATTAATTAGGTAGTATTTTCTCAGATAGAAACAATTTGCATCTGAGTGAATTTTAACTTGGGACTTTGTTAAAATTATCAAATAAAAACAATTTCGGACTGGACGTAAAGATAGTTTTTTTATTTTTGTCTCGCCCAAAAAGAAATGATTTGTAATTTTAATTATTTTTTACTGTAAAAAATAAAAAAATTTTCCTTCGAATCGAAAAACAGATAATTGCTTTTATTGTGACCATATTTTAACTGTAAGAATCTTTTTGCCTTTTTATATAGATTTGTATATCCTCCATGCGATTCGTTTATTATCGCTGATATATGAAGGTGCTTTTATTATATCGATCAGATCGTAATTTTGAGTCGATGTAACACATATAAACATCTTTAATTTAATATATTGTATTTTTTTATGCAAATATAAAAAATACGAGTGATGCAGCAATTGCATACACCAGCCATGCTGGCTTGATGTGCCATGATGGCCGGAGTTGCCATTGATAGAAAGTAAAAAAACTCAAAATACAAAATGTTATGATACGTATTGCCAATAGTAATACTATAGTCTGTAAAGGGCCAAGGCGTGTTATTGCATATGTTATGTATATAGCTCCCATAGTAATAAGGTTAAAAAAGGCAACATAGTGAGCATATTCGTGTGTGATCAAAAATGATTCGTACGAAACAAAAAGACTTTCGGAGAGTGTGATCATCATAAAAAAATATACCAGCGATACACTCAATCCAGAAAGTGGAATGTGTTTTATTGCCAGAATTTTGATGCAATTGATACTAAAAAAAATAATAATACCATATAGTATTTGGTTAATGGTACTTGTTACTGCTAAAAAACTTTTCTGCCAAACAACTTGATCTTCTGTTTTTGTGGAAGCAAAAAGTGCGCTACTTGTTATTCCACCAATTTTTCTAATAATTGATGTTACTGAGTGTGATATTGTGCTGATTAGCTTTAAAATGCCGGCGTATGTTAAGCCGAATTGGTATGCAAAAAGTGGTACTAAAAAGTTACTAGAAAAAATGCTGTGACTAACTTGGTTAACCCACGTCCATAAACGAGTAACAACAATATTTTTTGTTGATGAATTTACTTTTTTACACTCAAAAACCGTGTCTGGTAACTGCAGGTACAGCTTATACACAAAAAGGAAAAGTAGTGCAACACTTAGGCCTGAGTATACAAGCATTGGAACAAAAATCAGGTAAAGTGAAAACTTGATACCAGAATAATAACCAATCCAAACAGATCCAACATAAAGCACAATTGAGCTAACTTCTATTGCGGTAGTATATTTATTAAAGAAAGCAAGTTGTAACAACACGAGAAGTGTTTTTTTTACGCTTTCGGTGATAAATAAACTTGCAATAATAAACGCAAGAAAGAGCGAGAACGTTTTTTGTGCAAAACAAAAAGTACATGAAGTAAGTGTAAGCATCACAAATGATATCGCCAGCTGACTGCCAATGATTTTTTTAAATTGTTTCTTATTTTGTATTGCATATGAAAAAAATGAGGACATTGCATGATCAAGTCCCATATTGACAACCGTAAGAGCCAAATAGAATAACGAAAAAAAGGTACCTGCAAGCCCATAAATAGGTGCTGGCGCCACCCTATATAAGCATACCTGATGCGTAAGCAATACACTGTGATATACTACTGTTTCAATAGTATTCCAGCGCACACTATGTAGAAACTTTTTAATTATATTTTTTGTTGTTATCATATGAGTAATTATCAATTACTAACCATAAGGAGAGGGTTATGCTCAATAAATTATTATTTTTTCCCTTTGTGGCTTGTACTGTGTTGGTAACTAGTGTATGTGCACGTTCGGTTGCCGAAGATTTTGATATAGACTACGTCATCAATCGCTTAAATCGGCACATCAAAGTTTTTGCTCAGTTTAACAAAAAAAACAAGAAGGTGCAGGTTTTGCCCGCTGCGCGTCCACTAACAGATTCTTTATATACCGACTCAAACGTATCTTACGAGCATGGTCTAACAAAACTTTGCGCGATAAAAATGTTGCAAGAAAGCAGTTTGGATCCATTATTTGAAACATGGAAACTATTTCTAGACTCATTTAAATCGATACACCCACATATATTTTTACGTGAATGTGCAACAATGATTTTTTCCTTATATAAAAACTTTTTGATCGAGATATCTCATCGACGCCCAATGAATGTCTCTGTTGACCAAATAACTGAGCTGTATGGAAAAATACAAACACTTCCAATAGGTAAGGTGCTTGATGCACTTGATGAATGCTATGAGCAGTTTACGGATATTCTTAAAGAGTACGGTATTTTTACCGATGCAAGTTGGTCTGAGTGGCTAGTAAACAATTGGTGGGTACCACCCGTTACAGTTGGCTCTGTTGCATATGCAGTTTTTCAAAGAGACAAAATCAAAAAAACGGTTAACACTGGACAGGCGCAGGTACGCAGACGTATTAAAGATGCGCTATAAGGCCATTAATTTCCTCAATTAAAAAAAAACCTGTTTATGATATAATGGAAAGTCAAGGGTAGGAGCTTTTTCTGGTAAGTATATGCTTGCTTTGCTAAGAAGGAGTGTTCTTATGTTTTCTCTCAACGATAAAGTTGTTTACCCTGGTCATGGTGTTGCCAAAATTAGCCGTGTTGTTGAAAAAAAAGTTGCAGGTTTAATAGTTCAATTTTTCGAGCTCAGGTTCCTTAATAAGGATATGACAATCCTTGTTCCCACACGCAATGTTGCTTCAGTTGGTATTCGTAAGTTGAGTTCTAAAGAACGTATTGTTGCTATTTTCAAAATTCTTGCTGAGCCGGTTGATCGTAAAAAGATAACACCTGATTTCGTAGCAAGCAATTGGAACAAGCGCAATAAGGAGTATCAATGCAAACTCAGAACTGGTGACTTAAGAGAAATTTGCCAAATTTATCGAGATCTTAATTACATAGCGCAACAAAAAGAACTTTCATTTGGAGAAAAAAATCTACTTGCCCAAACAGAAAATCTTCTTGTTGAAGAGATTTCGATTGTAAATAAAGTTGGAGAAGATAAAGCAACTGAAGACTTACGGTCAATCTTTAAATCTCGATTGTATCAGGGTTCAACTGTTGCCCAAAGCATGTAAATACCTTACAATAACGTTATATACGTAGAAAGAGGAGCTTCATTGTAAGGCTCCTCTTTTATTTATGCGCACAAATAATACGCATAACTAACATAGAAAGTTCATATGAATAACGGTAGATTTTTTATAGCGCTATATGGTCCAACAGGTGTTGGAAAAACTGCGCTATCAGAATTGCTAACTTGTTCTCTGCCAATAGAGATTATAAATATGGATATTGGCCAGTTGTATCTACCGTTTACCATAGGTACTGCAAAACCTACTTGGAAAACACAAAAAGTACCACATCATATGTTTGATATTATTGATGAGCCTGTCGATTGTTCGGTTGATAAATATCGATCTTTAGTGATACCATTATTAAAAAAAGTATGGAAACGAGGCAATATACCGGTATTTGTTGGTGGTTCAGGTTTTTATTTAAAATCGCTTTTGTTTCCGCCAAACAATACTATTAAAAATACGGTCATAGCTCCCAGTAAAGGGTTAGATTCAGAAACATGGGATCAGTTGAATACTGTTGATCCAAAGCGTGCGGCGGCAATTAATAAGAATGATATTTATCGCATTAAGCGTGCGCTTACTATTTGGCATACAACGGGGAAAAAGCCATCTGATTATGCTCCAGTGTTTAAACCGATCGCCAATGGTATTATTGTGCAGGTTGTTCGCGCGCAAAAAGAGCTTTATAATCGTATCGACAAACGAACCCTTGTTATGATGGAAAGTGGCTGGCCAGAAGAAGTGCGTGCTATAGAAAATACGCCATGGGAAGGCTTTGTGCGGAGAAAAAAATTTATTGGTTATAACGATATTTTGGACTATTTATCGAGTAAACAACCAGATAAAATACGCGATGATGTAGTAGAGTGCATTCAGCGTAAAACACGTAATTATGCTAAACGACAGATGACATTTTTGCGAATGCTTGAACGAGAACTAAGTTCCACTAATCAGCTGAAAAAAAAGATTTTTACACTGCAAGCCGACTTGACTTTATCTGGGCCTGATTTATATATTAATCAATTGGTTAATTTGGTAACGAGGTGGGTATTATGAGCTATTTTAAAGAACAAAAAATAGGTAACAAGGTGTGTACTTGTGAAAAAAAGCACACATTATTATCCCTAAGCGCACGTCACACAAGTTGGCTTGTTGCAAGTATTATGGTGATTAGTTTTTTTGTTTTTATTTCAGGTTATTTTATGGGTAAAAGTGAGGGTGCTCAAGAATTTTCACGTGTTACTCTACAAGAATCACTTGCTGATCAGATGTATTGTTCTGTATGTGCTTTGTATGACAAGCAAGAAACATCACAAGCAAAAGTTTGTGTGCCTGAAGAACAGATAGATGTGGTGAACTCCTGTGAGCAGAAAGAGCTTTTACAAGATGCATTAAATAATAGTAATACAAGGCATTCTCTGACTTTTAAGGCGGGAGAAAGAGAAGTTATATCAGATAAAAGTAATATTGATCTTGAACGTATAGGTAAAGTAGCTGAAAGTAAAAAATATTGTGCTCAGTTGATTGGCTTCGGTACAAAAAAAGCGGCAAACCAGTTTATTGATCGCATGTCTAAACAAAATGTACCAGTTAAGTTAAAAACGCGTAAAAGTAAAACATCTCAGGGAAAAAATATTGCTTGGTATCAGGTAGTAACTGATACATACAATAACAGGCAACAGCTTGAAACACTTGTAAGTCGAGTTAAAAAAAGTGAGCGACTACACGATGTACGTATTGTAGCAGCCTAATGTGATAAGATACTCATAACTAAAAGGTATACTCCATGATTACGGTTATACGCCGAGGAATGAAAAGCAGAGTTTATAAGGGATTACTTCTTGTCATAGCTCTTGCGCTTGCAGGTGCATTTTCGCTACCTGGGATTATTAAAATGGCAATGAGCAAAACAGAGTGGGTAATTGATATTAATGGTACGAAGGTTGATCGTAACGATCTTGTTCGGGCAATCATGGGGCAGCAAGAGTTGGTTGAAATATTCAGAACATATTACGGAGAAAATGCAGAACTATTTGCTCAACTTATGGGTCTTGTTCTTAATCCTGAAGTACTTGCATTTGATAAAATAGTTCGTGATACATTACTCGATCAGGCAACTCAAAAGCTTTTTATTGCCGTTGATCGAGAGTATATTTCTCAACAATTGCATAATTTGCCATTTTTACAACAAGAAACGCCCAGCCTTGTACCACGCTATATAATTGGGCCGCAAGGAATTGAGATGAATCGATTGCGCAATCATTTGCAGAAAATAGGGCTCACTACCGCGGACTTTGAAGATCGTATAGAACATGCTCTTGAACGATCTATGACCCTAGTATTTGTACAACATGCTAGTTATACTCTTGAATCTGAGGTAAAAAATAGGTTTATTAGGGAAAATTCAGGTAAAAAATTTACACTACTTACTATACCAATGAGCACTTTTTTGAAAAAGGTAAAAGAGCAAGAAGTTTCCCAACAGGAGTTAAAAACATTTTTTGATGCAAAAAATTCAAAAGAAAAACGCTACTGGGTGCCAGAAAGACGCGCTGGTATTGTATGGGAGATTACACCACGAATGTATGGTATTACTGTTTCTAACGAGCAAATAGAAAAATATTATAATGACAATAAAGCCCGCTATTTTGTTGAAAGTCCAACTAAAGTAACCGTGCGTCGTATTGTATTTAACAATAAACAGGAAGCAACAAATGCACGCCAAAAATTTATTGCTGATCCGGCATCATTTGCAAATGATGCTGAGTCGATAGCAACTTTTTCAAAAAATACCCATGAACGAGACTTTGAAAAGGCAGCATTTTTATTGAAAAATGATGGTGATTTTTCTCCTGTGATTAAAACAAGTAAAGGTTTTGAGATCATACAGAGAATTTCTAGAGAACCTCAAACATATAAGTCTTTTTCATCCGTTAGTAATAGCATTCGAGATAGCTTATTGGCACAATCGTTTCAGCATGCATTTGAAGAAGATGTACAACAACTAAAAAAACGAGCATTGCAAGATGTTACTGTATGGCAGAAATTTGTTGATGAAAAAGGAGGTGCTAGTAAGAATATTGAATCCATAGTTAATGATAATTCTCCATTGGCTCAAGTACTCTTCAGACTACACAAAGATGGGTACTCATTTTACTTTTCAGAGGGTAAAGGCTTTGTGGTCAAGTTGAGTTACATTGATAAAAGACATTTACCTTCTCTTGCTTTATTACAAGAACGTGTTACTGAGGATTTGTACCAAGAACGAGCTCTCACGGCAATGCAAGAGCAATTTGCTCAGCTCAAGCAGGAATCTCAAGGTAAAAGCTTTCAAGAAATTGCTAAGGATTTAGATGCAAAAGTTAGAACAACAGATTGGATAAATACAAAAGATCAAGAAACTCTACAAAAACTTACTGCAGAAGGAGTTCCAACCACGCAATTGCTACAGTTAGAAAAGATAGGTGCCGTTGTTGAATTTACTACCGGAAAGGAAGGGCATTTAGGTCGTCTTGATGATATTCAGGCTTTTGATGAACAATTGTTTAATGCACAAAAAACGCAGTTGCGGCGCATGCAATTAAAAGACGCCTATCAAATATCTCAGCAAGCATTTGTTGCTTCTTTGTATAGAAATGCTACAATAAAAACAAATGAATCTTATAATTATAATCAGCAGTAAAGAATTACAATATGGCAATCAAAAGTGTCAAGCCTAAAGCAAAATTTTCTTCTTTCAAAGAGGGTGCTACAGAGGATCCGAAAAGGAAAGCACTAGAAGTTACTTTTTCTCAGATAGATCGGCAATACGGTAATGGTGCAGTTATGCTTTTGGGACAGGCTGGCCATACGAAGATTGATTCCGTTTCTACTGGATCAATCTTGATTGATCAAGCAATTGGAGTAGGTGGTTTACCGGTTGGCCGTATTGTTGAAATTTATGGACCTGAGGCATCAGGAAAAACGACACTTGCACTTCATGCTATTGCTCAAGCACAAAAAAAGGGTGGTATTTGTGCGTTTATTGATGCCGAACATGCTCTTGATCCCATTCATGCTGCTAATATTGGTATTAAGGTAGATGATCTTATTATTTCCCAGCCTGATTACGGTGAACAGGCGCTAGATATTGCTGAGATGCTTATTCGTTCTGGCGCTGTTGATATTATTGTTGTAGATTCAGTTGCTGCTTTAGTTCCAAAAGCGGAGCTTGAGGGTGATATGGGTGACGTACATGTTGGTCTTCAGGCACGCCTTATGTCTCAGGCATTAAGGAAATTAACGCCCATAGTGCACAAATCAAAAACAATTTTGATCTTTATTAATCAGACGCGTCAAAATATAAATTCTATGCCATATGCAAAAAAAGAAACGACCACCGGTGGTAATGCATTAAAGTTTTACTCTTCAATTCGCTTGGATGTTCGTAGAATTGCAAGTTTGAAGAAAAATGACGTGCAGTTTGGTAATAGAATTGCGGTAAAAGTAGTTAAAAATAAGGTTGCTCCACCATTCAAACGAGTAGAGCTTGACCTCCTGTTTAATAGAGGCATTAGCCCAGAGCTTGATTTACTGGATGCTGCGCTTCATTATGATATAATAAAAAAATCTGGCGCATGGTTAGCGTTTGATGGTGTAAATTTTGCGCAGGGTAGAGAACTTGCACTGAAGTTTTTTAAAGAAGATGCAGCATTTTATGAAAAAATAAGTGGGCTTGTAAAAGCAAAAATTGAAGAGTTGGCAGAGCGACAAAACACGCATAAAATAGTAAGTTGACGCAATCTTTATACGGAGTAGCTATACCATTGAAAGAACATAGAGATCGAGATTCAAAAGAGCCAGTAGCTTTGATTAACGAACGTATTCGGGCGCCTAGGGTACAACTTATTACACATACTGGCGATAATATTGGAGTTGTTTCCCGACACGAAGCATTGCAGCAAGCTCGTGATGCACAGCTTGATTTAGTTATGATTGCCGAGTGTGGTAAAGAAGGTGTTCCTGTGGTTAAAATAATTGACCACGGAAAGGCTCTTTATGAAAAGAAAAAGAAGCATGCTGAAGCTAAAAAGCATCAAAAAGTGATTCAGGTAAAAGAAATAAAAATGAGCCCAAAAATTGGCGAGCATGATTATCAAACAAAAATGAAGCGTGCAATGCAATTCTTAAGCGACGGAAAGCGGGTAAAGGTAACATTGTTTTTCCGAGGGCGAGAGCGTGCAACAAAAGAAGAGCGTGGAAAAGAATTTTTTGAAAAAATTGATCAAACCTTGGCCGATAGTGGATTTTCTGACAATTTAGTTAGAGAAAAGGATGCTAAAATGGGTCCGTTTTGGTCTCGTGTTTATTATATAAAATAATATTCATAATTTATTTAATCATGAAAGATGTTATGTCAAAGGTGAAAACACGGTCTGCAGCTAAAAAGCGATTTAAGAAAATGGGAAAGCGACTCGTAAAAAGGTCTCAAGCATATTGCAGACACTTGTTAACAAAAAAGACAGCTAAGAAAAAAAGAGAACTGCGTAAAGGGACCTATGTTTGTAAAGCCGATATAGTCCGTATATTGAAATTACTTCCATACTAGTTAGGGATTAATAATGACAAGAGTAAAAAGAGGTGTCGTTGTTAAAAAAAGACACAAACGACTACTAAAAAAGGCAAAAGGTTTCTGGGGACAACGTAAAAACATATTTAAAAGAGCAAAAGAAACTTTACTTCGTGCTATGGCATACGCGTTTAAGGGCCGCAAGCTCAAAAAACGCGATATGCGTGCACTTTTTATTACTAGAATAAGTGCGGCAGCAAAGCAAAATGGTATTTCATACAATCTCCTTATTTCAGGATTAAAAAAAGCTGATGTTACTCTTAATCGTAAAATGTTGAGCCAGATTGCTATTTATGAGCCAAAAGCCTTTGTTCAGCTTGTTGAAATTGCCAAAAAATAGTTCTTCTTGACAATGACAATTTGATCTTACTAAACTGAGTTCAGATTAGATATCCTTGCGTACCTTATAAATATCGTAGGAGGAGGGGAAGCATCGTGGAAGTTTTGAAGGTGCTGGAAGAAAAAATTGTTTCTTTGGTGGATTTGATTAGAGAACTTAAAACAGAAAATGTCCGGCTAGCGGAAGAAAATGCGCAACTGAATGCAAAGCTTACAACATTGGAGTGCTCAGTGGACAATGGTACACAGCGCATTAATGAGCTCAGTCAGGAAAAAACATTAACGAAATTGGTTGTTGACGATTTGATTAAAAGTATTGACTCATTAGTTACAGCTGAAAATCGATAGTGAATATAAAATAATGAGTGAAAAGAAAAGCTATAAAGTTTCTATTTTTGGTGAAACGTATTCGTTGTTGAGTGATGAGTCCGATGATTATGTTACTCAGGCAGCACAGCTTATTGACTCGTACATGAAGGAAGTTGCAGGCAAATTGTCTCCTCAAACTCATACAGCACAAGCAAAAAAGTGTGCTGTACTGGCAGCCTTGCGAGTAGCGATTATTTTATTAAAGGAAAAAGGGCGGAAAGAACAGCGAAAACAAGTAGAACAAAATCTTGTAGCTTGGATAGATCAAGAACTACTTTCGGTGTCATAGAAACGCTTAGTTTTTGTGCATTTTTTTTCGTTATGCAATTTGTTCATATCAAATCATAAAAAGAAACAACCCATTGCTCCAATGTATTGGTGTACGTGGGTTTTTTTACACTTAAGCTCAATATTTTCGCTTGCAAAGCGGCAGAGTTTTTTTGGGAAAAAAATGGTGTTGTACACTATTTTGATGAATAGCACATTAGATTAATAGGAATAAACATGATTGATATAGGAATATTGCTTAACATTATAGGTGGTGTTGGCATTGTTATTAGTGTTGCTTTGATATATTTTGCTAAAAAAAATATTGAAACAGCCTACAGGGCAGCAAAAGAATCTCGAACAAAGTGGAAGAACACAAAAAAAGAAATCGAGCAAGAACGTCGTGAATCATTTTTAAAACTTAAAGATGAAATATACAAAAGACGTAGCGAGTTTGAGCTAGAAATCAAACGTGAACGTGTTGAGCTTGATCGTTTGCAATCAAAATTGAATAGTAAGTATGATGCGCTGGATAAAAAAGAGCAGGAAATAGATTGCCTCAGAAGAGAAATGCAACAAAAAGAGCGTGGTCTTTCACGTAAAGAGGATGTCTTGCGTGCTAATGAAACTAAGCTTAAAAATGTATACGATGAATTACTTACTAAGCTTGAGCGGGTTGCCAATATGAGTAGAGATGAAGCAAAACAAGCTTTGTTAGATACATTGGAAGCAGAGGTTCGGCTAACAAGTCAAAAATGGATTCAAAAAATTGAGGATGAAACTCGACAAACAGCAAAAGAACGATCAAATAATATTGTGGTTACTGCAATGCAACGATATGTCGCTGATCAAGTTATTTCTCATTCATCAAGTATTGTACACTTGCCAAGTGATGAAATGAAAGGACGTATTATTGGTAAAGAGGGGCGCAACATTAAGGCCCTTGAAATGGCTACCGGTATGGAGTTTGTAATTGGTGATACTCCTGAAGTTATTACTATATCTGGATTTAATCCCATTAGAAGAGAAGTTGCACGTCGTGTTTTAAATCGTTTAATCACTGATGGACGTATTAATCCAACGCGAATTGAAGAAACCGTCACTCAATGCGAAAAAGAGCTTGAGGATATTATCCAAGAATATGGTAAAGAAGTGATTTTGGAGTTTAACCTTCAAGGTATTCATCCAGAAATAGTTACTCTACTAGGTAAATTGCATTTTAGAACAAGTTTTTCTCAGAACGTATTGCAGCACGCCAAAGAAGTCGGTGCTTTTTCTCGCATGATTGCGCAAGAACTAGGTCTTGATGGACAAATTGCCTTGCGAGCGGGGCTTTTACATGATATTGGCAAAGCGGTTACTGCTGAAGTGGAAGGTCCTCATGCGCAAATAGGTGCTGATATTGCACGGCGTTGTGGAGAAGATTCTGTGATTGTTAATGCCATTGAAGCGCATCATGAAGAAAAGCCTTTCAAATCCTTGTATGCTGTTATCGTTGTTATTGCTGATACTATATCAGCTTCACGTCCTGGAGCGCGAAGAGAAACATTAACTGCGTATATCAAGCGTCTTGAAAAACTTGAAGAAATTGCACTATCCTTTGAGGGTGTAAAAAAAGCATATGCATTACAGGCCGGACGTGAGGTGCGTATTATCGTAGAAGAAGACGTTATGACAGATGAAAAATCTGCTATGATGGCTCGTGATGTTGCTCGTAGAATTGAAGATGAAATGAATTTTCCCGGACAGATAAAAGTAAATGTTATACGAGAAAAACGCTCAATCGAATATGCTCGATAAGGAATTGGTGTGGAAAAGTTAAGAATTTTATGTGTGGGTGATGTGGTTGGTGCGACTGGACGTGCTATGTTTCAAAAGCACATAGGCTATATCAAAAAGGAGTATGCTATTGATTTTGTCGTGGTTAATGGAGAGAATAGTAGTGAACGTGGTCGTGGTATTTCTTCTCGTATCGTTAAGTTTTTTAAACATAATGGTGCGAATGTTATTACTTCTGGCAACCATATATGGCAAGATCGTGAAATATATTCATATTTGCAACAAAATAGTGATTTATTGAAGCCTGCGAATTTTCCAAATGATACACCCGGTGTTGGAGTAACAACTATTTTATGCAAAGATGTTCTTGTGGGAGTAATAAACGTACAGGGACGCATTTTTATGCGTGAAAACTTGAGTTGCCCCTTCAGAACTGTTGATACAATTTTGACTTATCTACACCATAAAACAAAAATAATTATTGTCGATTTTCATGCTGAAGCAAGTTCTGAAAAAATCGGTCTTGGCTTTTATTTGGACGGCAGGGTTAGCGCAGTTGTTGGCACACATACACATGTACCAACGGCTGATGAACGTATTTTACCTGGTGGTACTGCATTTGTTACTGATCTTGGTATGGTAGGATCACAAAACTCCATGCTTGGTATGAAAAAAGACCCTATTATTCGACATTTAATTACTCAAATGCCAGTTAAGTTCGAAGTAGAAACTTCTAATCCTATGATTATGACGGGTGTTATAGTAGATGTTGATACTAAAACTGGCAGCGCAACTGCTATAGAGCGCATCAAAATTTTAGATGATGATATTCACTTAAACTCAAGTGAGAACGCATAATACGCTAAAGATTTTTTTGGGTTGAAAGTAAAAAAGCTCTCTCTGAGCGAGGGAGCTTTTTTAAAGGCTAAATAAATAATATGCGTGTTATCTACACCTTTTTGTGTCTTACGCGACGTTTTTTCATACGGAGTTTTTTAGGCTTTTTGTCTGCAATGTTTTGCTCAGAAGCCCTTTTTTTAGCGAGCTTGACTTTTGTAGTTTTTTTCTTTGCTGTTTTACGTTTTGTAGGCTTCTTTTTAGCTGTTTTGCCCTTTGTTGCTGTTTTTCTTTTAGCGGCTTTGCGTTTTACAGGTTTTTTCTTAGCTGTTTTACCTTTTGCAGTTTTTCTTTTGGTTGTTTTACGCTTTACGGACTTCTTTTTAGCTGCGGCTTTGCGTTTTACAGGCCTTTTCTTAGCTGTAGCCTTTTTACGGGTTGATTTCTTACGTTTCACTGCCATTTCTTTCTCCTTTTTTGTAACAGTTAACAACTAACTAGTACTTCTTTTCAATTAAATATTTTATGTCATACTTTTTATCCATGATTTTATGGTATACAAATTACAACTAAAAAATCAATAGTTATGACACATAAAAATGAGCTCACACTACTATTTGTTATATAATCTCAGTAAAAAATATTTTCTGATTCAACTGATTGCAAAGGTTTTTTTATCCTTTTTTACGAGCAACAATAATAATTGTTTCTGGGCTGTTTTTTTTGCAAAAATAACGTCCAATTTTATATCGAAGTGTGTGTTGTGTGTAGTTATATATTTGTTTTATATAGTTTTTGAAAAAAGATTTTTTGTTTGTGATATAAGTTTTTTGGTGATTTGTTTTTTTCTGTGATGTTGGTTTTCTTATTAAGCGCAATACTTTGTTAAATAATAGCTGTGGTATAATACAGTATCGGTAATATGCAATTATTTCAAAACCAGCTTGAACCATGAGATTGTATAGTGATTTTTGACCAAAAAAGAAAAGATGATCGGGGTATTGAAAATGCTCAAATAGGCGATAATACCTCTTATCAACATCACCTATATTGCCCGTTTCAAAAAAGAGTATGCCGCCTGATTTGAGTTTGTTATACATTGTTGTAAACGCATCAATAGGATCATAGAAATGGCTTGCAACATCACAATGGTAAATAATATCAAACTTCATATTTGCAAAGCTGTTGGGGGAAATGGGTTCCATTTGACAGGGTATACCAAGATTATTTGTTATAAAGTATGCTTGTGTGGGATTAAGTTCTATACCAAATGGCTCAAAACCATATTTTTTTGCTTCAGCTAAAAAGTAGCCAGCGCCAGCACCAATTTCTAACAAATTGCCTTTTTTACAGTATTGTTTGAGTAGTGCCAAGTGATGGTGCGCTTGTAAATTCTTGGCATGTTTTTGTTCTATATGAAGTTGTGCGCTCAGTTGTGCATTATCGTGGCCGTAAATATTGGCTATTTCTGTTTTGCTAGGTCGGGGGGAAACATATATTAAACCGCATATGCGACACTTTTTACCAGCATATCCATTTTCAGAAATAACTATGTTATTGCTATATATACCACAAAAAATACAAGAAATTTCTTCCATTTTACTCCACGTTACTAGCTCTATTTTTATACTTTGCAGTTTGCAGGATAAGTTGATCTATTGCCTTTGTAAAGTGGATGAATGCTATGTATTTAGAAAACGCATAACCATTCTTTTACTTGGTCGTGTTTTCTGGAAGTGTTTTTTTCCAGCCAAAGCTCGCTTTGCGTCATGAGGTAAGTGATAGTGTTTTAAGAAGGCATGAACTACATTTTGATATATATCAGCACTGGACCCATTAATGATATGTGCATGTTTTCCTGTTGGTACAATTAGAACATGTACGTATGGATAGCCCTTTTCTTTTAATGTTTGATACAAGTTTATTGTACTTGATATTGGAATGAGCGTGTCTTGCTCAGAGCATATAAAAAGTATAGGTGTTTGCTTTGGAGTATGTGATACAAGATCAATTGGCCGTATACCATTCATATGATATTTTAAAAAAATGCCACTTATAATTGCATGACTCAACTGCTTGATACCAGGCACTTTATGAAGACGAGCTTGTCTAACTTTATGAGCAACAACATTTTCCATAGTATCAAAGGGTGACTCAAGAATAAGTGCTTGTACGTCGCCAGGTTTTTTTTGTCCCATAAAATTGATAATTGTCGAAGCACCACGAGATACTCCAAATAAAATAATATCCTTGTTGTATTTTTGGAGTGTTTTTTTAAAGACATACGCTAATCGATTGATATCAACTGCTTGTGCAAGGCTAGACTTGCGAAATTTATACGTTGCATCTGGATAATCAAATGTTACAAACGGTGCAGTAATAAGATAATGTTTATTAGCTGCGTATTCATACAGTGAATTTGGATTATTATAGTCTACAAAAATTTCTTTTTCTTTATCATTTTTTGGATAATATCGAGCATATCTATAAGCTTGTTTATGGGTATCGGCAATACCATGAGAATATATAAAAATGCTGTTGCTGTGATTTTTGGCTGCGTGATTGTATGCAGCATAGAAAAAAAATGTTATTACAATAATAATAAATATTATTCTAGTATGAATAAATAGCATTATACTTCCTCATTATATAACTTAAAATACTTTGTATAACCAGCATACTATTATTGTAATAATTTTTGGTAGAGTTATAATTGGCAGATATTTCAAATGCCTATCTGCCAATTATATGTGTATATTATACTATTATTGTTAATATTACCTACTTTTTATCGGTATTTTTCTTTTCTTCTGATAGTGCTTGGTCTTCATCATCAGTGTAAGTACACGCAGGTACTGTGTGCTCAAACAAGGAATCAAACGGACCTTTTTCAAGTGTTTTTTTTAATGTTTTATGTATTGGTTTTTGTAAAGCATTAAGAGTTATCGCTCCGCCTCCTTTTCCGGCAGTATGAATCAAAACATCGGTATTATTTTCATGTATTTTATTTGTTGATTTTTTTAAAACCTTAAATGCTATAGCCCCCCCACCAATAATACCAATCATTTTTTGTGTATTTTTATTTTTCTGTATCATACCAACGATACTAGTACCGAAATATTTTTTTGTGAGTTTACTTGCGTACCAACAGCAGAAGCTTCCTGTTGCTCCAGGAATTACTATTTCACCAGTTGGCCCATAATATCTCATATAGTTACCCATTGATGTTACCGCCTGTTTTCTTTGTTGTAAATTCAATTGTTTATATTTATAGATATCAACCCATAAAGCTCGATTATTCAGTGATGCCTTAAACAAATTATCTTTATTTTTAGACACATTATATTTAGACATATCGTATAAATTAAGACTTTTAATTCTATAGCTAAATGAACTGTTGCCTAATGCATTTTTAATTTCTTCTGTATCTGTTTTGCTAAGAAGCTTAGAGCCAAATTCCAATCTTTGTATAGGCACGAGAGTGTTTACTGCTAGCTCGAAAGGCACAGATATTAGCTTTAAACCTTCCCACACCATCGAATATCCAAATTTTATGAAAGGTGCTTGTCTGTTCCAAGTATCTTTAAAGTAATTATTTAATGAAACTTGGTTAACTGAATAATGTTTTAACTGTAATTGTTTTTCTTGCTCATTCAATTTACTTGCATTATATAATTTTCTTCCTAGCTCTATATCAGGTCTAGAAAATGTTTTATTTTCCTTTTTCTCCATGCAAAAAGTATTCATTGTGTTTAGACTCAAGGTACAAGCAAGCAACAGCATTGCATACATATTGTTTCATGCAAAAATCCTCTAAATTTTAAATAGAATTACAATTAATATATATTGTTACTTCGTACCACTATCTTTTTTGTAAGGACCTTTCCAAGATTTTAGTTCTGGAATAGACCATTATTTATCTTTTAGACATTTCTTTCGTAACATTTGTATTGGTAGTATCTATTTTTTTTTTCTCTTCTATTATCTCGTTATTTTTATCATCATCAGTATAAGTGCATACTTTTGCCATTGTGGTATTAAACAATGAATCAAATAGACTTTTGTTAAGTCCTGTTTCGCACATTTTTTCCATTGGTTTTTTGAGGAGTTTCCAAGCAATCGCTCCACCTCCAAAGATAGCAGCAACTTTTTGTGCATTTTTGTTTGTTCGTATCATACCAACGATGCCAGTACCGTAATGCTTTTTTAAGAGTTTGTCTGCATACCAAAAACTGAAACTTCCGGCTAACCCAGGAGCAATAATTTCACCAGCTGGCCCATAATATTTCATATATTTGCCCATTGACATTACTTTTTCTTTTTGTTGTTGTGGATTTAATTGTCTATATTTATGGATATTAACCCAAAGGGCATTATTAAAAATTGTTGCTCTAAATAGATCATCATCATCATTAGACATAGCATAAAGATCAATATTTTTAGCTTTATTTCCTAATGACTTTTCTTCACTTAATGTATTTCTAATTTTGTCTGCACACTCATAATCTAGTAATTTAGAACCATTCTCTAATGATTGTATGGTGACGGATGCTCTTGATGCAAGATCTACCGGCATATAAAAGTTTTTACCAACATACCATATTGCCATTACACCAAACCTCATAAAAGGATGCTGTCTATTCAAAGAATATTTAATGTAATCGTTGAATGTACGTTGGTTGGTTTGATATCCTAACTTGTTTAATGTGTTCATTGTATTTTCATATTTTATTATTTGCTTCACATTTCTATTCAAGATGTCATTTTTTTCTAAAGATAGTGAATTGAATGCAGAAAAATGTGCATAGGTATCATTTTCTTTTTTTTTCATGCTAAAAATATCTATTGCATTAAAAATAAGTGCATAGGCAAATACTAAACTATATATATGTTGTTTCATGAGAAATTCCCCCTAAAATTACTATATTAAAATATTTCGTTTTTGTTTCAAACAGCTGACTGTTATTTATTTTTTAGCAGTTTTTCCTTTTTTAGTGTCTTTTTGCTATTATCATTATCGGTGCAAAGACACACTTTTACTGTATTATTAAATAAAAAATTAAACGGACCCTTTGCAAGCCCTATCTCAATCGATTTTTGTACCGCTCTTTTTAAAATTTTAAAAGCAATAACTCCACCCCCAACGAGAGCAGCAATTTTTTGCGCATTTCTACTTTTTCGTATCATACCAACGACGCCAGTACTATAATGTTTTTTTAATAATTTATTTGCATACCAAAAACTAAAGCTTCCTGCTATCCAAGGAGCTATAATTTCACCAGCTGGCCCATAATATCGCATGTAGTTACCCATTGACGTTATTGCACGTTCTTTTTGTTGAGAATTCAACTGTCCATATTGATGGATATTAACCCATAAAGCATGATTATCTATAGATACCTTAAATAGATCATATTTGTTTTCATACATTTCATACACATCAAGCTGTTCAACCCTGTTACCGATTAGGCTTTTTCTTAATGTATTCTTAATCTTTTTTTCTTCTTTTGTTCCATTAAGTAATTTAGAGCCATACTCCCATTTTTGTATGAAAACCGATATACTTGCCAAAATATCAATTGGTGTAGATATTAGTCGAGAAATATACCATATTTGCTTAGCCATAAGTTCCATAAAAGCAAATCCTCTACTCCAAGAGTACTTCAAATAATTTCCAAATGAATTTTGGCGCACCGTGCATTTAAAGCTATGTAGTATTCTCATTTTATTTTTATGCTCTATTAATCGCTTTATCTTTACAGTATCATTTTTTGTTAATTTTTCTAGTTTTAATACAAAATAGGGTGAACTAAGGCAATTTTCTTTTTTTTCTACGCTAGAATAAATATCTATCACGCTAAAAATAAGCGTACATGCAAGTATAACATTGCATATATACTGTTTCACAAAAAACCCCCTAACCTAGATGAAATCTCTATTTAAAATGCGTTTCTTTTTGTATAACTTGCTACATACTACTTTTATACATTTGATTTATTTTCTTTTTAGTATATTGTTTTGCACGGTTTTCTTGGTGTAAAATAAGATATTTTTCACCCCAAAAAAGGCCCATCACTGAGCTAAATAGCATTAAAACTGTTGGAAGTCCCGGCTTTTTGCCGAAAATTTCACGATGCGTAAAGAGGCGTAAAGAAGTGGTGATACCTGTTAGTAAGTTAGAGCTGAAAAAGCAGACTCGCTTTAGATAGTCATTATTTCCAACATGCCATGCTTCATGAATAAGTGTTTTATTTTTTTTCTCGTGTGTTGATTTTTCGAATCTATCTTTATCTAGACAAGTTGTATTATGCGTGCTGTATGCTTCTGGGCCACTAGCATCATTTACAAAAAGAAGAGAACATTTTGAGGGATCTTTCCCTAATGATTTTAGTGCCTCATTGTATATTGTTTTATACTTTTCAAAAGAGTTTTCTTGCATTGAGTATAACGAAAAACCAACAAATAAAGATACAAATGTTAGTAAATAATTTTTTCTGGTCATTTTAATGTTACCTTATTAAGCAAGGTTGTTATATTATAGTGCAATCATCACATGTAATTAAATGTATCATAATGTAAAACAAAATCAAGCGCTTAATTCAATTGGGAATTTTCGGGCATCGGTTTTTTCTATGTGAAATATTCTAATGCAGCATGACTTTTACATACTGATTTGCTATAATCCGGATGTTATAATCTTTATTTTAGCTGTGAAAGTATGTTATGAGTGACCAGTTACCTGATATTAAAAAAAAGTTTCCAGAATGGTACATAGATGTTATTTATAAGGCTCAATTGGCTGATCAATCCCCTGTTCGAGGAACAATGATTGTTCGTCCCTATGGCTATGCCATTTGGGAACGTATAAAGAGCCGTTTGGATACACGTATTAAAGAAACTGGGCATGAAAATATGCTTTTTCCTCTTTTAATTCCAGAATCTTTTTTGAAAAAAGAGGCTGAACATGTTGAGGGTTTTGCACCAGAATTGGCAGTTGTTACTTATGCTGGCGGCAAAAAATTAGAAGAACCGTTGGTAGTACGTCCAACATCCGAGACTATTATTCATTATATGTTTTCTAAATGGATCAACTCATGGCGTGATTTACCACTAAAAATTAATCAGTGGGCTAATGTTGTTCGTTGGGAACTACGGCCACGTCCGTTTTTGCGTACTACAGAATTTTTTTGGCAAGAAGGGCATACTGCACATGCAACACGTGATGAAGCGTATAAAGAGGTTATGCAGATGCTTGGTGAGTATGTTAGCCTTGCACAAGATTATTTAGCAATTCCAGTGATTGCTGGTAGAAAAACAGATAGCGAAAAATTTCCTGGTGCTGATATTACTATGACTTTTGAAGCTGTGATGCAGGATGGTAAAGCACTGCAAATGGGGACTTCTCATTTGCTTTCTCAAACGTTTGCACAATCATTTAACATTACGTTTCAAGATCAAAATAAGGAGCAAATACATCCCTGGTTGACCAGCTGGGGTACCACAACGCGTTTAATTGGTGCAGTAGTGATGACACATGGTGACCAGAATGGTTTAGTGTTACCACCAAAAATTGCACCAAAACAAGTGGTGATTATACCAATTATGAAAAAAAATACTGATAACAAAGTAATTCTTGATGCTGCACAAAAAATAAAAACAGAGCTTGGCGAAAAAGTGCGTTGTCATGTTGATGATCGCGAATACAAAACACCCGGTGCTAAGTTTTATGAATGGGAACTTAAAGGTGTACCGATTCGCATTGAGCTTGGTTCACGTGATCTGGAAAAAAAGCAAGCAATAGTAGCAATTCGCTTTAACGGTGACAAGAAGGTGTTGCCACTTGAAAGCGTAGTGCAAGAAATACAAGTCTTACTAGAGGTAATTCAAAAAAGCATGTTTGAAAATGCGCACAAGCGTTTGAAAAGTATGTGGCAGAAAGGAGCTAAGCTTATCGAATTTGGACCAACACTAGAAAAAGAAAATGGTATTTATCAAACTGGGTGGTGCGGTAAAGACACTTGTGAGCAACAGCTAAAGAAATATAAAGCATTTACTCGTTGTTTGATAGAAAAAGAGTCTTTTTTTGATGAATGTTTTAATTGCTCTGAGCCAAACAAAGGTGATGTATTGGTAGCAAAAGCATATTAACATATTTTGTACTAAAAGTGATATTATGAGTGAAGCATTGGTTGCTAAATTTGAAGCGTATCTATTAACTGAAAAATGTGTTTCTCATAATACGTTTGCTGCGTATAAGACTGACATTGGGCAGTTTATGAAATTTCTAAAAAAGCAGAATATTACCCTCAAAAAAGCTCATCAAGATAATATAAAAAAATATTTGCATCATTTAAAAGCACAAAAAATGAGTGCAAGGAGTATGTCTCGTAAAATATCATCGTTAAAATCATTTTTTAAATATTTATCTGAGCATGCTAATTATAAAGATATTGCTGAAAGCGTTACCTTTCCAAAGCTAGAAAAACAACTTCCTAATTATTTACCAGAAAATGAAGTGGAAAAATTATTGCATGTTGCTGACAGGGACATAACTCATAATGGTATTCGTAATAAAGTAATGCTGTATTTATTATATGTTACTGGCATGCGCATTAGTGAATTAGTTAGTGTCACTATTGGTGAAGTTCGTTTTGATACAGGCTTTATATCTGTGAGTGGTAAAGGCGGAAGGGGGCGAATGGTTCCGCTTCCACAACCAATGATAAAACTTCTTAGGCTATATTTGGAGTCTATACATAAGGATTTTACACAAAAAAAGAAAAAAACAAATTACTTATTTCCCACGTATTATGCTGGAAAAGTAAAGCCAATCACTCGCCAAGCATTTTGGATAATTTTAAAAAAAATATGGGCGCGTACTGGCATTAAGCGCACTATTTCGCCACATAAACTTCGCCATTCATTTGCAACACACATGCTTAAGCATGGGGCAAATTTGCGCTCGCTTCAATTGCTATTGGGACATGAAAATCTTTCAACAGTACAAATCTATACACATTTGGAAACAAGTTACTTAAGGCAAGTGTATGACAAAAAGCATCCACGTTCTTAAAAAATGTATTTAAAGAGTAAGGGATTTGCTTGATATCTTTGCTGTTATACATAATATAGATATACTGATCGTTGCACATTTGCATCACATTTGTGAAAAAGGATTTTTTATGGAAAATAGATTTATTATAGAACAGAAGCCGCTTTTGGCAATTTTGTCATCTATGCAACCCATTTGTGGTAAACGTACAGCGCTTGATATTACAAGTTATATTATGTTTAAAGTTGGACATAAAGAAGTTGTACTCAAAAGTACTGATTTAGAAATCAGCCTACAATCAAGTTGCGCTATTTCTGAAGTGCAAATAGATTCACCGCAATCATTTTTAGTTTCGGGAAAACGTATTTTTGATCTTGTAAAAGAACTGGAAGGTGATATTACTTTTAGTTTTAATGGTCAGCAATTGGAAATTAAAGCTGGTACTGTTGATGTTGCACTTAATGTAAAAGATGCGCAGGAGTTTCCACCATTTCCCGAGCGCATAGAAAACTTGATGCAATTGGAATCACCATTTTTGCTTGATATGTTGGGTAAAGTTGCTTTTTTAATTCCACAAAATAATGCAAACCCAGCGCTGAACGGTTTGTTATTGGAAATTGATGATACTGGCTTGACCATGACAACAACTGATGGTCATTGCCTTGCACAAGTTCGTACACCAAAGTATACACTGAACGAATCTCAAAAATGGCTGTTACCACGCAGGGCCGTTTTTGAAGTAAAAAAAATTTTAGAATCTGATGATAGAAAATCAGAAAAAGATTCGGCAGTCTTTTTTGGTATGTGTTCAAATCAATTGGTTGTTTCTGGCGAATCGTTTAACTTTTTTACTAAGTTGTTGGTAAATGAATTCCCTGAATATTCTGCAATTTTGGACAAAAAGGGATTTACTCCAGCAACAGTTGACCGTGCACAACTGGTTAAAACGTTACGTCGTTCTGCTTGTTTACTATCTGGTCAATTTATTGCAACAAATTTTGATTTTACTCCGAATGTATTGCAAGTATCCATGCATAATACTGAGGTGGGAAAACTGCATGAAGAATTGCCGCTCGATAAATTTAATAGCGATAAACTGGCAATTAGATTTTATGCACCTTATGTCTTAAATGGATTACAGGCGTTTTCAGATAGCACTCTTCGATTCCATTTGAAAAATTCTGCAAAGCCAATTATTTTTGAGTCAGATGTTAATGAGCATCATGTTTTATATTTAGTGATGCCTGTTTCTCCAACTAATCAATAAGAATAATGGGGGTATAAGGATGTGGAGTTAACACACCTTCATATAAAGAACTTTCGCTGTTTTGAGCGAAAAGCATTTGATTTTACAGAGCCATTGGTGCTTGTTGAGGGGCCCAATGGCTCTGGCAAAACATCCTTGCTAGAAGCGATACATTATGCATGTTATGTTCGCTCGTTTAGAACGTATTATCCAGCGCAACTTGTTCGATTTGAACAAGAAGCATTTTTTATTAAAGTTGGATTTGCCTACGCGCAAGAGCGACATGAACTACAAATTGGTTTTGCGGATAAAAAACGATTAGTAAAATTGAACCAAAAACCAGTTGCGAGTTATAAGCAAGTGCTTGATCATTACCGTGTTGTTACGCTTACTGAAGATGATCTTTCACTTATAAAAGGTGCGCCTGAGGGTAGAAGACGTTTTCTGGATCAGCTTCTTGTTCTGCAAGGTGCCGAGTACCTTGGGTTGCTAAAAAAACTAAAAAATATTGTAGATAATCGTAATAGCCTACTCAAAAATGGTTTTAAACGTGGCGGTATTAACCGGACATCATATGATGTATGGACGCAACAATTGAGTAGCTGTAGTGACATAATTGCTGCATTGCGTAAAGAGGCGCTTACTCAGCTGGAAAAGGATGTTAATTTTTTACTACATCGCTATGTTGATCCAGAGCTTTCAATTCATTTTACGTATGAGTGCAAAGCATTTCAAGAGGAACTGTTTACCGCCGAAACCCGTTCCGGGCGCTCACTTTTTGGAGCTCACTTGGATGACTTTGCAATACAATTTCAGCGTAAGCAGTCGAAGTTATTTGCTTCTCGTGGACAACAAAAGCTTATTATCGTGTTGCTCAAGATTGCGCAAGTAGAGCAGCTCAGAAAAGTAAAAGGATCGGCTATTATCTTGCTTGATGACTTTATGACAGATTTTGATGAAAATCGTACAATATCCTTGTTGTCTGCATTGCAAAGTTTACGTTCGCAATTAGTTTTTACAAGTCCAGTTCAAGAGAGTTTTTTCAAGGATCAATTGCTTGATTTAGGCGCGCAGAGACTAATATTGACACATTGAATTGAGAGTCCGGATCTATACTATTTTTTTTATTTTTTACTGTTGACAGCCATAAAAAAATTAGTTAGATTATTAGTGAACTTTGAGGTAATTCGGATGAATCAAAGCTTAAAAAAATTATCTAAAAGTTTGACATATAAAATTTTTTCGATACTATATATAACATATATTGTGTGTGTTGTATCAAAGCACAACTCGTGTATACCGTGAAAAGGTGTACGTGATTAATCTAGGCTTCATTACTACTCTCCTTTTTTCCATCGCATTGATTTCGGTCAATGCGATGGTTATTTTTTGTGTTATTCATGCTATTTCCTTTTCTCCTTTCATTATTTTAAGTACGCTTACACTAAAACGGTGAGTGCTATGATAAATAACCAGTTTGCCTTTTTATTTTTTATTGCTTTAAGTTGTGCTTCCTTAGAGCTTTGCGCTATTTCTTATTTATATCCCGTAGCAGTGTGTGATGCTTTTGGAGAAAAACAGATTTGTTGCATCTACCAAAAATCACTTCATAATCTTGAGCTTTGGCTATACAACATACGCACCCAACAGATAGAGAAAGCGCTGTGGTCTGTATATAACCCAGCAAATGTTCAATTTTGCTCTGATGGCACTCGGTTTAGCTTTATTGATAATGGTAGGGTTCGTGTTTATTCATTTTTAAAACGCTCAGCACGCTCACTTGAATTTACTGAGCCGCTTCATGATGTTACTTTTGTTGAATGGGCTGATAATAATCATTGTTATTTTAGCGCGAAACAGCATGGGCATTATGCAATATTACAAACAGATATGGACGGTGATATTGCCCACATACTTTCAGCCTATGATGCCGATTATTTGTATCCACAAAAAGTTGGTAATCAGCTTTTTGTAGTCAAGCGGGTCTATTTAAATACTGGTTATCGATATCAAATTATTAAAGTTGCTTATAAAAGTACAAAAAAAAGAAAGACCGATGCAGCAACTGATTTGTTTGGTACAATTGGTGATGTTGATCTGATCCAAGAGGATATATTGACTGATTCAGTATTTGAAGACATTCAAGATCAAAAAAAAGAATATGTTATTTTAAGTACTGGAACTCAAGTTGTTGCATTTTTATCAATGGTTAGTAGCGCAAAAGGTTTTTTTGCTCGTTTTAAAGTACCAATAGATCAACGCACAAATATGGTTGAGCTCTCATATCATGGTATCTATAAAAATGGAAAATTATGGCGAAGCAACAAATTATTTAGTTTCTCAGTTCCCACAGGATTAATTTCTGGCCCCGATCGTTTGCATGAATCGTTACTACCGCTATTGCCACGTTATTTTGATAATTTATTATATTATGCAAGTAGCTCATCTAATTGTGACATGACATTGTATCAGTATAATCTATCTACAGGACAAATTAAGTGGATTGGTTGTCCAGATAGTACTTGTTTTGCGCCATTAATGCATAAAGGGAGGTTGTTCTACGGGATAGCAATCGAAGGTGAGATAGATCAGAAATTATTGGATAGTATATCACTATAAAAAGGAGCGCTAATGAATCATAACAATCAAAAAAGCAATCAAGAAGGTTATACATTAACTGATTTTATGCCACTGATATTTATTTTTACCGTCATAATTGGCATAACAGTAATACATCAATTGTATTATGGCTGGGACGTTACGAATGCCATGCGAATTTTTATGGCAGCATTTTTTTTAGTCTTTGGTGGATTTAAGGTAATAAATATTGCCGGATTTGCAAAAGCATATGCGGAGTATGATCTTATTGCTGCGCATATGCCTCAATACGGCTACATATATCCATTTTTAGAGGTTGGCCTAGGGTTTGCTTATCTTACGGGATGGCAGCCAATTATTATTAATAGCTTTGCGCTTATTCTTATGCTTGTTAGTGCTGCTGGCGTTTTTAATGAATTGCGAAAAGGTAAGCAGATTATATGTGCATGCCTAGGTGTTGTTTTTAAAATTCCAATGACGTACGTTACCCTTTTTGAGGACCTATTAATGGCTGGTATGGCATTTTTTATGTTGCTTACATGATACCATATTTTATGGCAGAAAAAATAAGCAATTATATTGCAGTTTTTTCATCAATATAGTTAGTTATAAGAAGCACATGTTTTTAAAAAAAGGAGACGGTATGGTGCGCTATAATGATATTGTGAGGAAAAGTTTTTTTGTATTCTTGTTGCTTTATGTGTTTAATAGTTTTGGTAAGCATCGTGGGCCGCAGCTGCAGCCAACTGGGTTGCTTGTTACTAATAATGCCATTGCATTGAGTCAATCGGACTTTGATAGTGGCTCATATCGTATTCAAGAGTCCGGATACTACTATCTTACAGAAGATATCATCTTTGCTCCCATTCCAGCTTCTGAAGCATCAAGAACTGATAAGCCAGACGTTGGCTGGTTTACCGCGTTGTCAATTGAGTGTGATAATGTCGTTTTTGATTTGAATACAAAAACATTAGAAACAAGCCAAGATTTCATAGATACTCATTCCTTTAAAGTTTTTTCAATGATTGAGTTAAATAATTCGCCATTTCCACATTTTTTATTTGCATATCCAGGAGAAACTGAGATAAAAACAGCAAAAAATGTTTTGATTACCAATGGGACCTTGGGCCGTTCACCACATCATGGTATTCACGGTAACGGAAATGTGAATGTGAGAATAGATAACTTAATTATAAGAGATTTCGAGGTGGCTGGTGTTAGTTTGAATGGTTTAAAGAGTGGAGAAATGAGACACCTGGATATCTCTGGTATCGAACATGAAGTGCCATTTACTGGGTTGTTGGCTGTTATCAACATGGCTTTAGTTGAGCTAAACAAATTGAAAGATGGTGGAGATGTCAATGCCCAACCGTATATTACCGCTTTAGAAATTATGGCAAATGATCCTGCCCAAAATGGCTCTGATCATCCAAGCGCTACCCATGATGGCAATGCGTATGGCTTGTTTTTAAATCGTACCGTAGATGTTGGTCCACTACCACTTCATTGTACCGATGCGACAACCAACTGTGTTATCATTGAGGATGTAACTGTATGTAATATGAAATCAAAAGTTATTGAAACAATTCATATACAAGATAACAATGGCATCACTCTCAAGGGTGAGCGCTTTGGCGTTATGCGTTGGGCTGATGCCTATCCTGATGGTACATTTGCTCCTAATGCATTATTAAAAGCGCAAACATATGCGGTCAATGAAAATCATCCTGAGCTACTACCCGAAGGATTTGCTAATAATATTCTTTCTGATTCTCCAGATGAAACCACCTTTTTAAGCCAGGTAAAGCCTGGGTTTGTTGGTGATTTTGCTGGTCATACAGATAAAGGGGTTTTTGGTATACGCGTTGACTGTGGCCATGGTGTATATATTAAGAATTGTCGTGTTTTTGGGTTGGAAAATATTGGTGATAAAGGGCACTTACTTTCAGATATTCCTGCTGGTGAAAATTATGACTTTGATCAAATACGCTATACAGGAAATGATGTGTATGGTGTCTCATTGACTGCATGTCATAACTGTTCTGTTGTTGATACATCTGTTTTTGAGTGTTCCTCTACCAATGGAAATGTTAATGGCGTTTCAGTTATAAATGAATCATCAGTAAATGATTTTATTAACTGCTTATCAAATGATCATGTTGCCTTTTTAGATAATCCTTCTTCTGTGGTAAATCCTTCATCTCATGTCTATGGTTTTATTGTTGATAATACTGCGAATTCAAACGAGTTTACCAATTGCCAAGCTCAACTACTTGAATCACCTCGTTATTGCTATGGGTTTTCTATTGAAGGATCTCGAGCGAATCTATTCAATAGCTGTACCGCTTTTGATAATAAAGCAACCTCCAGTTTGACTTTAACAAGCGAAAAGCGCGCTATTGGATTCCAGCTATTGGGCACAGAAGGAACGGAATGTAGAGAGTGTCAGGCAATAAATATGTATTGTTCTGGAGAAACAGACGCAACAGCAGAATCACAATCAATTGCTGCAGGTTTTTCTATCGATAAATCTGATAGCAGCAATGATACATATACCATTATTACTGATTGCCAAGCGAATTCAAATAACGGTGGCGCAGGCAAAGGATATGGTATGTACGCTAAAAATGCCCAATATATGACAATCACAAACAATGGATTTGCAAATAATAGATCTGATGGTTCATTTGGATTTGGCTATGGTATGGCAATAACTGAAGCCGATGGATCATTTATTATACGTAACATCGCACACGGAAATCACACTAACTTTGCTGTTTCTTATACCGATCCAGGTAAAGTAATACCATTAATCTATGGAAGTTATTGCGCTCTTGCAAGCATGGAGAGATTGAAAGAGGGCGTTAATATAAGTCTTATGAGATAAGAAAATAAAAAAAGGAGAAGTAATAATGATTAAGCGTATATATTTTTTAGCTTTATGTATGGTAATGGTATGTGCGGGCATGCTTTATGCTGATTCATGTTGCGTTACGGCGACAACAGATTCTGATTCTTGTGAGGATGAGTTTTGTAAGGCGCCATTTATTCCACGATCTCAAGGTATATCACTTGCTCGATCTTATGTCGGATCAAATCGTTTTATTCATGAATTTGAATCGAACGAGGATTCTTTTGCCTGGTTGTTTAGTATGGCTCTTGAGTATTACCGAAACAGAAATAGGGATACTCTGGGTTCTTATTTTTCTTTTAACAAAGGATGTAACTCTTTTATTGTAGGCCCAGATACCACTGCTGGGGGTACTGACACTAATATTCGTAACGTTGATTTGGGTTTGTCCAATACATTTAAAAGTAGAATAATGTTAAACCCTAAAATTCAAAACTTTGTTATTGAGCCGTCATTTTATGTTGATTTAGACTATCATCTTTCTGGTGCATGGTTTGATATTCGTTTGCCAATAACATGGACGCAGTGGAAACTTGATTGCTGTGAAGAGATTCTAGAAAAAGGTGATGCTACTTTTGCGGCTAACTTTGTTAGGAACACCAATGATCCAGTTGCAGTTGGAGCAACAAGCGCTTTGGATGCATTTGCAGGTAAATCTACCTTTGGCGACAAGAAAAAAGGGCTTGAGCGTTGCAAAATTGTTTGTTGCGAAGAATCAAAATGGGGTGTTGCCGATGTTACTATGAATTTGGGGTGGAATTTTGTTTCAAAAGAAGACTGGCATGTTGCTTGGTATTTCCGAACCATAGCGCCAGCTGGCGGTGAGCCTGAAGGGGCGCATATTTTTGAACCACGTATTGGTAATGGGAGATGGCAGGTTGGTGGTGGATTTCATGGGCAAGCACTTTTTTGGAAATTGGAAGATAAAGATATCAGCGTCAATGGTACTTTTGATATATATGCCACACATCTTTTTGCCCGCCACGTATGCCGCTGTTTTGATTTAAAGGACAACGGTTGTGCAAGTCGATATTTGTTGCTTAAGGAGTTTAATGTTGACGGAGACTATAATAATAATCTTGTTAATTTTGCAGACGTGTTTTCTGTTGTTGTCCGCTCTCATTTTGATTGGCAGATGGAGCTTCTTGCTGCAGCACGCATCGACTATAAAGCGTGGAGTTTTGATCTAGGTTATAATCTTTGGGCGCGTGCACGCGAAAGATTTGACTGCGATAAAATTAGGCTATGCATCTGCGGCTCTGATTTGGATGAAAAAGATTATGGCATTAAGGGCTTGTCAGGTGCTGGGGGATCTAGTATTGGTTTAGTTGATCCAACGTCAACGATAATAATGACATCAGGAATGAATGTTGATGCAGATTCTAATAGTAATCTTTTGAATCAGCACAATATTTTTAGCAAACTTGATTTTGATCGCAGTCGAGCACCGCGCGCAATTTCACATACGTTGTTTGCTTACGGACAACATATGTGGAAACGAGAAGATTATTCAGCGTTTTTAGGTGCCGGATTTGACATCGAATTTGGCAATGGAAACAAAGCACTCGACACATGGGGCTTGTCGATAAGGGCTGGCATTTATTATAGCTAAAATCAACGATACCATCGATTAGTAAAAGCTTTTCGAGGGTATCTATTTTTTTACATAATATACATTATCAGAAATAAATCATTCTTTGCTACCACATAAGAATTTCATGAAATGTGTGAGAAGTTTTATTCAAAGATAAGAAGCCACTTACACTCAATACTATATCAAAATTTTGGTATTGCAAGTAAATCATTTTACGTAATTATTGATCTTCGTATGACAAAAAAATGATGGGTACATATTGGTCAATATGCAGGTCAACTAGTGCTTTCTGTATCATTACAAACCATGATTGTAACATGAGTTTGTCAGTTGCTTCGACCCATAAAAAATCTGCATAAAATTCATCTACAAAAAATTGCTCACGTTTTACAAGTTGATTACACTGTATATAACCACCGCCAATCAGATGATAATACATATCCCATACGTTATCGAAAAGTTGATCTTTTTCCATAGTTAGACATCCTACTTCACAATAACAGTTAAGAGCGTTTAAAAATTTAGCGATAATTTCGCGCCCTGCTGTTATATTTTTTATTTTTACATGGTGAACACCGCAAGACATAAATATGTGCTGTATTTTTATAATATCTTCTTCCTGAAGAGATGTTCCTATGTGATGTACTTTTGTTAAATCTACATATCTTTCATATACAAATAGATTATTTTGCTTGTGCTTTTCACCTGACTGCATCGTATTAATCCCCCTTAATTGTTAACTACACCTTATTATGTTGCCCCTTATATCAGTTGTATACAAAAAATGAGAACAGAAATGCAATGGTTTTAGGTTATTTTATAGTCTTTATAGGTTGTGTTATTAATTTGGATATTCTTTTTTCGCCATAAACCACACAGACCTACTGCAAGCGCATCAGTTACGTCTTCTCGTTTTGGTTTTTGTAAACCGGGAAAAAGTTGTAACAGAATGCGCGCAACCTGTTCTTTACTTGCGCCGCCGAAGCCAGTTACTGCTTGTTTTACTTCACGTGGCGAATACTCATGCAAATTGATTTCATGTAAGTCTGATAATAGATAAACAATTCCACGTAGATAACCAAGCTTTAAGAAATTTTGTGCATTTTTTCCCAAAAATGGTATTTCTATGGTTATATCGGTAATATTTTTTTTCTGTATTTTTTGATCAAAAAAGTCATGGAATAGTCGTAGGCGATGCGCAATAGATTTTTTTTGAGGTAACGCCAAATAACCGCAATCAATTAAAAAAGTAGTTCCTTTATCTTCTTTAATAACACTGTAACCGCTAAAGCGCAAACCTGGATCAATGCCCAACACTACCATTACCCTTCTCCTGTTGTGCTTATTTTTTGCTAATGGTTTAATGCATCCGCATAACCTGCTTTTTCAAACAATTGTTTTGTGCTTTCAAGTAATGGATAATGATATGTTTGCAACAATGTTATTTCTTCTTTTAGTAATTCTTCAAACAATAAAACTACCGGTATGCTATCCGATGCTTTAGTGATAGTATCGACAACATTTAAGGTAAGGTAGCCGCTTGTAATACTATCTGATAATGCCTGATCAAAGTCTTCTAGCGTTTTTACTTGCTTATCATTGATTTTATTTATAACAACACCCGGTGCAATAGTACGAGATAGATGCAACGCAGTATTTGAAAAAATATGCGTAATAATTAAACGTGGCTCAACTTGGTTTTTCAGCTTGCAATAGCGTTGTAAACCAGGTGCATGTTTTTCAAAAATTGCTACATGATTGAGCGAAAGAGGCATAATAACCATGCCACCGAAAACACGATAATCAATTTTATCATATCCTGGATAAATATGACGAATTGGTAAATCTTGAGAATAATCAAAATCAACTTCTAATTCTTTACGTTCTCCGTTGCGGTATAAAACAAGATTGACTGTTTGCCCTATTGCCAAACGCGCAACATAATCAATAAGTGAAACTTTATCAAAAAACCAATCAACTTGCATATCACCATAAATATCAAGTTTATGACCATCAATTTCATAAATCATATCGCCACTTTGTACACCCGCTTTATACAGAGGAGAATCTTTGATTACCTCGACAACGTAGCAACCACCCGGCCGTGGATTACCTAAAAAATCAGTCATAGCATCTGTTGCGTTAATTGATAAAATTCCTAAAAATGGTTTTTTTACTAAGGCATGTTCGTGCAGCGCTGGTAAAATAAGCTTAAGTTCATTGACGGGAATAAAGTAGCCAACATTCTGCGCTTGTGGTATACCACTACATGTTATACCAATGACCTTTCCATCTCGGCTTAACAATGGACAACCAGAATTTCCTGGATTTATTGGTGCATCTGTTTGAATCAGTCCCTGGTGCCAACCGCTAACAACACCTTTTGTCCCCTTTATACCTTGTTGGCCAAGTGGATAACCTAATGCTAAAACTTCGTCAGTTATTGCTACCATATCAGAATCTGCAAGCTCTAGGTAATGAATTGATCCAAAATATTCTTGCATATAGTGATTGAACTTTTTGATTGGCTTAAGCAATGCAAGGTCTCGTTCTGGCGCAATGCTTAAAACATAAGCTTTAAATGGTCTATTTCCTGCTGCAGGAAGGCAAAAATACACTTCTTTTTGTGTACCAACAGCATGAGCGTTTGTTACTATAAAAAAATTATTATTTTGTTTAATAAAAAAGCCACTTGAACAAGAACTCTTTTCTTCGGGCATGCGGAATGGAATAATAAGATCAGTAATAACATTGTGACAAAAAATTTGCACAACAGCATTATGTCCTTTTTGTTGAATTTCTAACCATTTATTTTTTGTTTTAGCATATAGTTGAGAAGTATTTACGTTTATTGCAGCGGTAAAAAAAACAAGTACATTTATAATATGAAAAAATTTTTTCACAGAATTTCCTTATTTTCTCTGTTGGTTAAAGATGTTGAGATTCTTCTGGCTTAAATGTTCCGTGATATACTCGTACTGGGGTTACATTTGCCCAGATATCGACACTTTTGAAAGAATATTTTTTTATAAATTTTTGTAGATAAGTTCGTTTTGCTTTGTAGTCCTCTCCCTCTTTTCCTGTTAAAAAATGTTGTTTAAGCCCTGGAAGCCACATGTGTTCATAATAAGATAGCATCCCATTAGGTTGCAATAGGTTTTTATACAAAGAAAATACTGTTCGAACAAAGTTGAATGATAACAAAGTAAATGGCAAAGCAGAAATAATATAATCATATTTATAGGCTGGCCTCCAGCTAAGAATGTCTGTACAATGAATAGCTATATTATTATTTTTATCAAAACGTTTATGTAAGAGATTGCAGTATTTTTTTTCAATCTCGACAACATCTAATGTATAAGGAGCGCTACGACGTCCTAAAATTTTTTCAAGTTTTTGAGTAAATATACCAGACCCAGCACCAACTTCCAGAACTTTCAAATGACCAGTATCGGAAGCCCTTTTTACTTGTTTAGTAATTTCTTTCGCTACAAAACGTGAGCATGGTGTAAAAGCACCAACTTGGAATGGATTTTGCACTAAACCACTAAAAAAATGAAGAAAATTTTTTCCCCAAAACCAATGTGCACCGTGATACAAAAATCCGGCGAGTAGTATTATTACAATAAGACTTTTCTTTACTTTACTGTTCATAGGCGTGAGTATATCACTTTCTACATATCTTGAAAATCTTCAAATTTGGTAAGTTCGCGAATAAAATTGAGATAGACGGTTCCTGTCGGCCCATTACGCTGCTTGCCAACAATAAGTTCGGAAAGCTCTGGGTTTTCTGTATCTTGATTATACACAACATCTCGATATAAAAAAATAATGAGATCAGCATCTTGCTCAATTGCGCCAGACTCTCTTAGATCAGAAAGCATGGGGCGTTTGTCCATTCTGCTATCAACAGCTCGAGAAAGTTGAGATAACGCTAATATAGGAATATTTAACTCTTTTGCAAGTCCTTTTAAAGAACGAGAGATTTCTGAAACTTCTTGATGTCTATTTTCATGTCTTTTTTTGCTATGTAATAACTGTAAATAATCAATTATTAGGAACTGTAAATTATGCTCAATCTTTAGCTTTCGCGCTTTTGCACGTAATTCCATCACAGAAAGCATTGCGGTATCATCAATAAATAATTTCATATTTGCAAGCTTTGCTGCGACATTTGTCAATTCAACCCACTCATCTGATGTAATGGTTGCATTGCGAATATTATGATGCGAAATACCTGATTCTGCTGAAAGCATTCGTAGGGTTAGTTGTTCAGCTGACATTTCCAAAGAGAAAAAACCAACAGTAGCACCACTAAAGGCTGCATTATTTGCAATACTCAAAGAAAGTGCTGTTTTTCCCATTGAAGGACGTGCGGCTAAAATAACTAAATCTCCACCTTGAAATCCTGAAGACATCAAGTCAAGTTGCTTATAACCAGACGGAACACCAGTTATTCCCTTGCTATGGCTTTTAATGTTAGATAGATGTTGAAATGTTTTTTTTAACCAAATATTAAGTTGTATAAAATTTTGGTTTGATCTTTTTTCTGATATTTGAAAAATAGTTTTTTCTGCTTCGTCCAATACGCGATCAATATCAGTTTCATTTTGATTGTAGCAATTGGTAATAATATCAGCAGCAGAATTAATGAGCGATCTTAATACTGACTTTTCCTTGACAATTTTTGCATGCTGTTCGAGTAATCCAATAGCTGGAATATCTTCTTGAAGTGACATGAGGTACACAATACCGCCAATATCTTCGAGTTTATTTTTCTTTGTTAATTCATCTTGTAGTGTAATGAGATCAATCCGCTTAAGTTGGGCTGACACATCAAGAATTGCCTGATAAATAATTTGATGCGGTATGTGATAAAAATCACTTGCTTTGAGTAATTCACTGACAAGAGCAACGTATTCGTCATTCAATAGAATCGCACCAAGAATTGCCCGTTCTGCTTCCGAATGTGATGGCAAAGAGCGTCCCAATATTTTTTCAGGTCTAACTAAATGAGCTTGTGACGAATGTCTATTGCCATTGCGCATATAAAACCAAAACTTTCTTGTATAACAATAATGATGTTAGTTATTTTTGTGTATACTTACTCTGACATCACCTTGATGGTTACTTTTGGTTTCAAACGTGAAGACAACTTGATAGTGACTTCGAATGTTCCAGTTGTCTTAATTGATTTGCTAAATTCAACCTGGCTTTTTGAGATTCGGATTCCCTTTGTAGCAAGTGCATCAACAATTTCTGATGCACTGATGGCACCGTACAATTTTTGTTTACCCTCATTGTCACCGTCACCATGTACTTTTTCTCTTAAAATAAGGGTGAGCGCTTTAATTTTTTCTGCGAGCATTGATGTTTCTGTTGCAATAACTTCACTACGATGTTCAATGACTTTTTGGCGCTCAGCAAAAATAGACTCATTTTTCTTGGTTATTTCTACACCTAATTTGCGAGGAAGCAAAAAATTGGTTGCATAGCCTGGTTTTACTTTTACAATTTCTCCAGCCATTCCAACGCTTGGAATATCTTTGAGTAAAAAGACTTTCATTGTTTGGCCTTTCTAGGGTTTTTATGATTTTAAAGTAATGTTGTTATTATATTTTAAAAAGTGGTATTTGAGAACCTGTTTTATCAATAAATATGCCGTTTGAATGTCCAACGTAAATACTGCTTGTTTGCCATTCTATTGTTTTGAATATAGCGTGATATAGCATTAGACGGGGTATATAATTTAGTTGAAACCAGCTGTCGTTGATTAAAAATAATGGTGTTTTTTTTGTATACATTTTAGGGCTAAAAAATAAATCAGAACAGATATACGGGCAAAAAGTTATGTTTGGTTGAATGTGAAATTTTTTAAATGATGATCCAACGTTAAATGGTTCCCTATCGTGTAATAGAAGTTTTTTTAAAAAATTAATTTTGTTAAGTGGAAAGTTGATGCATTCAGTAATTGGAGTTGGTTTTATTTTGTCATAAGTTTGCATTATGCGACACTTTGAAATTAAATAAGCTGAATTAAATAGTTTTTTATTTTTTATTTTGTGAGATCCGATTATTACAGTTTGCTTGTCTATCAAGCTGTTTGTTTGCCATAATTCAACTATATCTAGCTGTTGATTTAATGGAAATGGGTAACTCGATTCAGGCATAATAATAATACTATTACTTCTTTTATACCTTTGGGAAACTAATGTTATTTTATGCGCAATCTCTTGTGCTATATCCAGGGGATGCCTTTGTACTTTCGATGGCGTTATAATCACAATTCTTTGCACATATTTTGGCACAACAACATCTTCTATTCCTATAATAAAACCCGTAAAAAATGGAATCATACATAAAAAAGATACATATTTCTGCCCTCTTGTCTGAGCAGACATATACCAAGAAAACAAAATGATGCAGGAAAGTAATCCATATCGAGTAAGCGTTGTAAGTAAAAAAAGAAGCGATGGATACACTGATAGAAGTATTAACGGATTACCAAATGGATAACCATAGGCAACACCAAAGATCCAAAGAATATAATGATCCATAAAAAAAAAATAGCCTACCGTTGCAGCAAGCCATGCCAAACTTACACTCACCTTTTTGGTTAGTTGATTAGCAAAAAAAAACCAAATGCCGCTATGTAAGCTCATATATATCACCAAAAGAACATATGCTAAAACTCGGCCTTGGCCACATCCCTTGTTGATTAAAATCTGCAAAAAGGAACTACAATGAACCGTAAAAAAAAATACCCCCCAAATAAAGCCATCCTTAAAAGAAAATAGCTTGTTATATTTCCTCGTATACCAAAAAATCGGAATAAGGAAAAAAAATATACACCAAAAAAAGTATAGTGGCCAAAAAAATGCACTGTTTAAAAGTATTGTGGACAAAAGTAAAGCAATACATTTATCACGCATAGCAGAATTCGCTAATCATAAATGTGCCGCCCTCTTTTTGTACAATGCAAATCATACTTTCAACTTTTTCATCCTTTTGCAATAATTCTGCATAAATTTTTATACCTCTTTTTTCTACTTTTTCCAAAGATAACCTTGCTCCATATAATGAGGGCGTCGTTGGCCACCGTTCAATTGTAACAATTTGAGGTTTTATACCTTGTGTGCTTGACATGATAACATCGAACTGCTGTCTGCTATATGCAATACCATAATTAAGAAGTGCTTGTGTTAGTTTATTTCTTTTCTCACATGCACCTCGTTGCAAAACGAGGTCAAAAAAATATTTTGTACTCCGCCAGTTTACTCGAAAAAGCAAAAGTAATATTGTCATGAATAAAATGACAAATAAGATGGCAGATCCCTCTTGATCTATTTTTTTCATGCAAGCACCCTATTTATTAAATTTATTGTTTGCTTTCTACACCTCTGTTGTCCTTTATCACTTATCAAAACAATATCGACTGCCCTAATTTTTTTCTTATCCTCAGTATGGCGCGGTATAAAGGTGATGCTTTTTATATGTGTCGCAACAACGCTTTTTCTTTTACTGCTCCATGAGCCTTGATTTTTATTATATACCCCTTCTACTCTCACCAACATAGTATTATCGAGATACCATCCAATATCCTTATTTGAAAATCTCCAGATCAACATATTTTGACTGCACTCTTTCCACATCACCAATTGTGCTGGAGCCTGACAAATATCTCGCATTAATACATCACATGCAATAGACAACGAAATAATACTGTTTACAGTATGTTGCTGAAAAAACCCATTTTTATTCATATGAATGCCATACTCAAATACAATAAGGCTCAAAACACTAAATGACATTAAATACATTAAAAAAGAAATAAGAGAATACCCACTAAGTCCATACTTACTCATTACTCCCTTTCTTTTTAGCTTGTACCAGAAATAAGTTGATACGAACGCGATTGATTTGTAGGCGTTTTCCAAAAAACTGTTACAATAATAAGATTGTACTGTTTACTCAAGGGCATTTCTTTAATATGTATATTTTTTTCATCATGTGTAATGGTAAACAAATTATGTTCTGTGTCATAAGCGACATTTTCATGATTATTAATTAATACATCAACTATAAAACGTGCTTTATTAATAGCTTTATTGTATAATTTTATTTCTCGTTGCCAACATGATATATGCCATTGGTAATATGCTATAGTACTTGCTATACTGCCAAAAACAACTAGGGCAATTAAAACCTCAACAAGGAAAAAACCGCTTGTTACCATTCTTCTTTCAATAGTACCCACTTGTATACTCTCGACATCCGACTATACTATACTCTACTAAACACTGTGAACAGAAAGGATTCTACTCATGACTATAAAATCAATTACTCGTGTATTCGTTTATCTTTTTTGCATATTACTATACAGCTTTACTTATACACAACAACCTCCTTTGGCTTTAACACCAGAAGATCAAAAAATGCTTGCAGAGCTTGATAAAGAAATTAATTCATTCGTTGATAATCTTCCACCAGAGCAACAACAACAGTTTTGGAAAGATGTTGAAGAATTAACAGAAACAATGAATAACATGAAGCCCGATGAACTTGATAATTTCATTCAAGGTGTTTTTAGCGGAGAAATAACAGAACTACCAGTAAAAGAACAACCAAAACCTGAACCAACAACAACGCCACTATCAACTCCAATGCCTACTCCATCAGAAGCACCTAAGCCAAAACCAAAAATAGTTGAATCTGTTGAGCTACCAGAAATAAAAAAAGCAATTGAATCTATTGAAACAGCTATAGATCAAATAGAAACATTCTTACGTAAGACTCAAATTATTCCAGGTATAGAAAGTAAAGTAGAAAAATGGGCCCGACAAGAAAAAATCCGCTCTTGGCAACCCGGGAAAACATGGTCTCAATTTAAAACTCAAATAGAAGAACTTGTACAAAAACTGTATAAAGTAAAAGATCGTGATCCTGAAACAAAGCAATATAATTACATCATCATGCTTGTTACTAATAAGTCGCTAGTACATAATTTAGAACACTTGGCAACAGCAACAAAACAACATGTTTCGCAAGTACAAGCGCCTGAATTCGGTCAAACTAAACTCACAAAATCTGCACGTGCTGCTATTCAACAAGTAAGCAGCACTATTGGTGAAGTATTGTTTACCACACAAATCCTTCAAGAGCTAGACGCACTTTTTGCTGGATTTTCTTCAGTTGCAGCTCAACGGAAATCAGAAGAACAAAAAACACAACAAGGTACACTTGGCAAACGCTATTCACTTACGCCTTCTCCAGCAGTTGGCAGTAGTAGAACTCCTTATTACGCAGAAGGATATAGTCAAGAACCATCATACTCTCCTCCGGCAAGATCATACCCCCCTACAAGTCCAACCTACATACCGTCTGAACCAAGTACACGTCGAAAACCAACCCTTGCTAGGTCGCAAACTGATACAAAATCAACACCAAGCAAACTAGAAGCAAAGAAAACTGGCAAACAACCTGCAACAAAAAAACCACCGATTAAATCTGTAACAATAGAAAAGGACGCTGTTGCAGAAGGTTACCTTGATGAAATTATCAACAACGTAGAGAAATCTATCGATGTTATTGAGGAATATGATGCGACACTTAAGAATATTCAAAAGCACTTAGTTGATGATAAAGAAGTGAAAGTTGATGTTGCAATGCTTAGTCTACCACAAGGTATCAAAGCTGTACGAAAAGCAACAGATAAACTCAAAGCTCTTACCAGGCGCATTGATCGATTAGAAAATGAAACACAAAAAAAACATTATCGAGACTCATTCAAGAAAGCAAAGATTCGCAAAAAGATAGAGACTCTTGAGACTCTTGGCAGTAATATTAAAACAATAAAAAATGACTGGAACAACATAGAAAAGAAAGTAAGCGCTGATAAGCAATATGCATATATGGGTGGTAGAGGGGCTAGCCAAGCAACAGATACCATCAAACAGACTATTACGGCACCATCTTCTATTTACGAATTACAACGAGAATTAGAAAAATTTGTTGAAATAATTGAAGAACTCGAACAAGTTAAAAAGAAATAACATTACCATATTAAATCGAGAACACCAAAAGCAAAGGAGCCACTTACAAGAGTGGCTCCTTTAGTATCTATAAATCAACTTACTCGCCTATATACTCAACCAATATATACTCAACCAAAAAATCAACTCAAAACACCTTGACATCTGTTACACAATTCATCTTCATATTCCATAACATTCCAATGCCAACAACGCAGACATTTATTTCCCTGTGCTTTTTGCACAGAAACAAACACACCTTCAAGTTCTGATTTTTGTAAGTCATCATCACTTTGCTGTATCGTACATTGAGAAATTATGAAGAACTCTTTGAAAAAGCTCTCAGCTGTTTGCCCTGCCGTTTTTAAATCTCCAAAAAATGCAGGTAATATCCCGAGCATTTCCTTTTTTGTATCAAAGTACAATGTTACCCGCGCTTCAAGCGAATGTTTTATAATACCTTTCTCACGTAATACCTCGATGCTTTTTAAGACTGCTGATCGAATGCTTTTTAATAAATCCCAGCGAATTGCTAATGCATCTATTTTCTGAGCTAGTAGTTGCCAGATATTTTCTAGCACTGCAAAATCCTGCAAGTGAATAGAATCCCATTTATCTTGCTGATAATGATCAGAAACACTCTCTGCAGTGAATGACATAACCGGTGCCATTAACCGTGTAAGCGTATCTAAAATATACCAGCACGCTGTTTGCGTTGATCTTCTAAGCTCACCATCTGATTTTTCAACATACAGCCTATCTTTAACAATATCCAAGTAAAAAGAACTCAAACTAACCGTACAATAATCTGCAAGTTCATGAAACACAGCACTCAAATTATATTCTTCATAGAAAGCACGTATCGATTGTTGTACCTCAAACAGTTGTTGCAATGCATATTGATCGATAGGCAGAAGTTGATCTAGTGGTAAAGCATCTTTTTTAATATTAAAATCATATAAATTTGATAGTAAAAATCTACAGGTATTTCTAATCTTTCTACCAACTTGAATTACATTATCAACAACAACATCAGAAACAAGTAGATCCCCACCATAATCGACACTTGCTGCCCACAAGCGTAACCCGTCAGTACCCATTTTTTTAATCATATCTTGCGGTGCTACCACATTGCCAAGTGATTTAGACATTTTACGGCCATCTTTATCTACGGTATAACCGTGGGTCAAAATAATCTCCATTGGCGCCTTACCATGTAGTACCATCGAGGTAAATAATGAGCTTTGAAACCATCCGCGATGTTGATCTTTCCCTTCTTGGTATATTGTTGCTGGAAATCCTAGACTGGTTTTTTTTGCAAGAACTGCATAATGGCTTACACCAGAGTCAAACCACACATCAAGAATATCTACCTCTTTTTTAAATTCCGCACTTTGACAATCTGGACATGTAAAGTTTTTAGGCAACAATTGCTTAACATCAACAATGTCCCAATATTCTATGCCTTTTTTTGCTATCTCTTGCGCAACCTTTTTAATAAGCTCTTTATTTATATAAGTATAATCACATTGCATACATAACACCGCAGTAATAGGTATTCCCCATACGCGTTGACGAGATAAGCACCATTCTAACCGACCTTCTACTGTTGCAAGTAAACGATTTTTCGATTTTTTTGGCAACATGGTAATACCATTAATCGCTTTAAGAGCATTTTCTTTCAAATTGTTTTTCGATAAATCACAGAACCATTGCTTTGTTGCACGGAAAATTAAACCATTTCTACAACGCCAGCAATGCGGATACGAGTGTACAATGCTTGATTTGTGCAATAATGCATTTTTTTCTTTGAGCTTTGTAATCACCCACCCCGCTGCATCAACAATAGACATACCTTCAAGTTCAGCCGGAAAAATACCTTCTTGGTAGTACCCACTCGGACCAACCGGAGAAAAAATTTCCAATTTGTGTTGCACACCAATATCATAATCCTGCGGGCCACAACCAGGCGCACAATGCACAAAAGCAGTACCTTCATCAAGCGCAACACCATGGTCAAGAATCAGCGGTACAGTTAATTCATCAACAAACGGATGGTACGCTTGAGCTTGTTGCATAACAAGATCATCTGAAATAAATTCAGCTATAACCTTATTTTCTATTTTGAGCATATGTACAATTTTTGCTACAAGTTCTTTGCCAACAGCTATATATCTATCATTAATTTTAAGTATCGCATAGGTTGATTTTGGCTTAAGTAACACCGCACGATTAAGTGGTAATGTCCATGGTGTTGTTGTCCAAATAAGCGCATAAACTACCTTGCCTTTTAATGTTGGCAATACTATATCAATAGCTTGCTGTTCTAGTGCAAAAAGAACATAAATTGAAGGGTCTTTACGATCATAATATTCAATTTCAGCTGTAGCCAATACCGTTTTACATGATGAACACCAAGGTACCGTCTTATTTTTACGTTCAATGTATCCTTGATCAACAAATTCGCCAAATGCGCGAATAATTGATGCTTCATATTCTGGTGCCATAGTTAAGTAAGGATCGTCCCAATCCATAAGTACACCAAGCTCCTTAAACTCGTGGCGCTGTACATTAACCCAATGCTGTGCATACGCACGACACCTTTCTTTTAATTCTTTTGGTTCAAGACCCGGTGTATCCTTCGTAACTTTAAGTTCGATCGGTAAACCATGACAATCCCAGCCAGGTGTTACTGGTACATGCTTACCCATCATGCGTTGTGATTTTGCAATAATATCTTTTAGGATTTTATTGTACGCAGTTCCCAAATGAATATGTCCATTTGCATATGGGGGGCCATCATGTAAAATATATTTTTCTTTGCCTGCATTATACTCGAAAGATTTTTTGAATACATTTTCTTTTTCCCATCGTTTAATCATAATTGGATCATTCACTACAGCATTCGCTCGCAATGGAAATTCTGTTTTAGGCAGATTTAATGTTTCTTTGAAGCTTACTTTTTTTGCTTTATCAACTTGTTCTGCCATGATTTAAATCCTTTTAATATTAAACGCCATAGATTTTCGTATTGTACCTTTTTTTATGGTGTTTTTCTATAAAAAATCGTACACTTGCCCCATGAAATCAAAAAATAAGGCGCTTTTTAATCGCACAAACAAAAAGATTGGTGTTTGGGGCTTGGGAGTTGTTGGCAAAGCCGCAGTTTCATTCTTACATACGCAAAATATTTATATTACCGTATGTAATGATAAAAATCTAACGGCTTCAGAAAAAAATTTTCTCCAAAAGTATAACGCTTTTTTCTGCCATCAAAAAAATATCAACTACTTTTTCCAAGAAAATGATTTTATCGTTGTAAGTCCAGGCATTGATCTTACTCCATATAAAAAATATCAACATAAATTTTTAGCTGAGCTCGACCTTTTTCAAGAATTTTGCACAAAACCACTTATTGCTATTACCGGTTCTGTAGGAAAAACAACCATTGTAACGCTATTGGAAGAAATATTAAAAAAATATGGTCATACCGTATTAGTTGGTGGCAATATTGGTATTTCCACATTAAGCTTATTGTCGAAACAAAACAATGCCGATTACATTATTTTAGAAGTTTCTAGCTTTCAACTTGAGTACTGCAAGCAATTTGCGCCTGACTTTGCAATCATAACAAATTTATATCCAAACCATTTAGATCGGCATAAAACTGTAGAACAGTATTGTACAACAAAATTAAATATTATAAAGTATCAGAACATGCATCAAAAGGCTCTCTTGCCACTTAGTATTCATGAGATACTGCCCAAAAATAATAAATCAAATATTTCTTTTTTTTCAGATCAAAAACCAAAACAGTTTTTAGATCGATGTTCTTATTTTTTTACATTAAACAATCTTGTAATTATGCGACATTATGGCTCAAAAAACAATATAGAAGAAAGCATTATATACCTATCTTTTTTTCCAAATATAACATTTACACAGAATTGGCTCATTATTACAGCCATACTCTATTTGCTTGGTAAAAAAGTTAAATCCGAAAATATACAATCGCAATTTACATTACCAAAGCATCGCCTTGAAAAGGTTACGACTATTGATGGCATAACTTTTTACAACGACTCAAAAGCAACAACCCCCTCCTCTACTCTTGCGGCTGTTAATCAGTTACAAGGCAAGCCGATTCATTTATTTTTAGGTGGTCTCAGTAAAGGTATCGACCGTACAGATTTAATTACGCAACTAAAAAATAAAGTATGCTTTATCTATTGTTTTGGTAAAGAAGCAAAAGAGTTGAAAAAAATGTGCACACAAAATAACATTCCCGCACAACACTATTCCAATCTTGATGATGCATTTCAAGCATCGCTACAAAAAGCACATCCAGGTGTGCAAATCGTACTATCGCCAAGCGGATCTAGCTTTGACTTATTTAAAAATTACGAAGAACGTGGCAACTATTTTAAAAAGTTAATTTTGATGCTTTCCGGTAGCAATGCCAAAAAAGCTTAAATATACAGTTTTATACCTTAAATTAATTAAAATAACTTGCTGGAAGCCTATTTGGATATGTCAATAGAACAATACTTTAATATCTTTTCTATTATTTCTCTAGGTAAATAAACAGGAAATCCCTTACCATCTCCGTCTTTATATGGCCTATTTCTTCTGGTAGCAAGAAGATTCGCTTTTATAAGTTCACACCGAATTGAAAGTAACTTGATTCTCGTTTTATAATCATGAACTACACCAGAATACCAATCTCTGTCAAAAACACCTTCCCAATAATGTTTAAAAGTAACAACATTCATCTGTTGTAACGTTTTAAAATTCTTGCTAGACATAGAAAAAATGTATTTATCTTTGCATGTATCACAAAACACTTTATCATAATTTACATTATTTTTATCATAATAAAAACTAGCCAAATCATAAGATATTATATCAGATCTACGTTGTGCTTTTTTTATCAAAGCTGCACACTGCCCATCTTTACATATAGTAGTTTTCAATTTTAAACAACAATTTTCCTTGTTCGCATCCTCTTGTTTACCAAAAAGTACCATTGCATGATCACATAAACACTGACATATCAAATCAGTAGCAAATAACGTTACTCCTTCAAAAAAATTCCTTCTTGCCAAAATACCATCTTGAAACGCAGTGTGTAGAATATACAAAGCGTTATATTTAGAACCGAGTCGAATATTTTCTACCTTTTTAGAAAAATTATATAGATCTTCTCTACCTATCTCTTTTTTTTCGTATTTGATATTGTATCTACACCTTGAAATGGCAAAATGCATTTTTTTTAGATTTTCAGAAAAAATATCTATACTTTTTCTACCTATCTCTTCTTTTTTCGTATTTGATATTGTATTTACATCTTGAAATGACAAAAAACATTTAAGTGCACTTTTATTAATATTCTTTGCAAAAAAAGAAAATGCTTGTGCGCTAAGTTTTTGCGAATCATTCGCATTGCAAGATGAGCCTTTGGCCAATATTGTATCAATTTCTTTTTTCCCCCATGTATCCAACAAATGACTTGTAAATTGCCTTAGATCAGCCTTAAACAATGCTATACAAACATCATTGATCATCTCCCCGCTTATTAATTTTTCTTTCGAGAACAAAGAGCTCAAAAGAAAACCTATCAACGGTTTCTGTGCTCGCTCATGAATCAATGCTTTATCCTGTGCGCTTACTTGCATATACGATCTAATACTATTTTTTATAGCGATAGGTGCTACATATGCGTTATTAAATTCTTTTGGCTGCTGATACAAAGCTTTAATATCATTAACGGTGAACTTATTACAACCAGGATATAATAGATATACTGGTTTTTGTATAAGTTCATTTAAAACGGCATTCTCTACTTTTTCACAGACACGAGCATCAAATTCTCTCTGAGCAAATGTACCTGCAGGAAAAAACAAGCATGATGCCATACTACCACCAGCACAGGCGCCAGCTATCTTAAAATTTCCTTTATATGCACTATAAATACTGCCAACTAAGAAAGACCCTGCTATAACAGCAGGTACGACATATCGATTAAGACCAATATCAATATCGGAATGTGCGGAAGTAGCATTCTTAATAACTTTTTGTAAATGTTTTTTCTGAGCTTGAAGTACCACATTCTTATCACAGTCAACTGAGTCTTTTTCTTCCATCGCATGCAAAAAGCCTGTTACAAAAATAAAAACTAAAAAAAAACCCGATATTATACTTTTTTTATTCATAGCATACCCCGAAAAAATAGCATTTTTTACCACTAAAAGTTCTTTGAAGTAAAAAACCACAACTGAATTGTCAAAAATATGATTAAAACTATTATAACAATTTTTCTGCATTATGCAATAATTATTGCATAATAGAAAAACACTTAAAGTCAATACATATGAGACTTTTAGGCACAAGTATTTTTATAGTATTGCCAAGGAGGTAATTATTGTAAATATTGGTGAGATCGATAAGTATTGTACTTAGGCTTTATTGACTTTTTAAAACAGTAGAGATTTTTTATATGATAGTATTGAAAAAAAATATGAAAGATACGGCAATTTGAATAGTATTTTCAAGCATTTTAACGCGTGGAGTAAAAAAATATTAGATCCTATAAAACATATTCTCTAAAAATATACCTAAGCTCGCCAATAAATGCCACCGTATCCTTCCTATTATTTCATCAGGTAAATAAACAAAAACTCGCACACCTCCATCTCCGTTTTTATACAACACTTCTTTTTCCATGTTTTTTTCTTCCAAAATACCTTTCCCAATACAAAGGTTCCACATCACAAATAACTTCCATGTTGGAAGCAACTCTGCTCTCTTATGATAGTTAGTCATTACATTAGTATACTAATCTTTCTTTAATATATTTTGTAGATAACATTCCAATGCTACAACATTCATCTTTCGCAATATATTAAAATCATTGATAGACATAGGAAATGTACAAAAATCTGTATTACTAACTTTTTGAAATAGCAGATCTACCACATTTTCATAGATACTAAAATTAGCCAAATCAAAGGGTAATTTATCAATATTACGAGGATTCATTATATTATAAAAACGATGAAATTTATCATTTTTACACAAAGTACTTTGAAATTTTACAGAATCAACTTTCTCATTCACACCACTCCCTCGTTTACCAAAAAGTATCTCTGCATGACTACAAAAACACATCTGTATTGGCCTTGTAGCAGATAGCGTTGTTCCAAGAATTTTTTTTGTAAAAACAGCGTGATCACTTTTTGCAAAAACACCTTCTTGTAACGCAGCATATAAAACATACAAAGCATTATATTTAAAGCCTATTTGAAGATTGTGTACCTTAATAGAAAAATTATCTAGATCTTGTATTGTAACAGCAGCATGAGTAGAGTTCACACATTTTTTTTCTTTTTTTGTGTTTGATGTTGTATTCACACTTTGAAACGACAAAAATCTATTAAGATAACGATTTAGTTGTTTTTCATTAATATTTTTTATAAAAAAAGAAAATGCTTGTGCGCTTAGTTTTTGCCTACAGTTCCCATTATCTTTTTTTTGTTGAGTAAGTATTTTATCGATTTCTTTTTTTCCTAATACATCAAACAAATGCATTGTATACTCTCGTAAATCGATAATAATACCTTTATATATAGTATCGCATAACTCGCCATTATACATATACATGATATTGTGTAACCCACCGTTATATATAGCATCGTAATTTTCTCTTTTCTTCGGAAATAAAAAACTTAAAAAAAAGTGTATTAATGGCATTTGGGCGCGCTTATTATTTATATCATTAAATAATTTATTTCTTTTTGTCTTAGTCGTGCATATCCACGAAGCTACCATATCTGATGTTTTATATTCATTATTAAATTTTTGCGGCGCCTGATACAGGTCTCGAATTGCATCAGTGGTAAACTTATCACACCCAGGATACAATGGATATATTGGTTCTTCTTTAATCTTTTTTAAAAGATGTTTCTTAATCTTTTTATATTGATTACTAGTATCAAATTCTCTCTGAGCAAATGTACCAGCAGGAAAAAACAAGCATGATGCCATACTACCACCAGCACAGGCTACGGCTGTCTTAAAATTTCCTTTATATAAACTATAAATACCGCCGACTAAGAAAGATCCTCCTATAACAGCAGGTATAATATAGTGCTTAAGATCCACTTGTTTTTCACAAGTGCATAAACGTGTACAAATAGGTTCAAAAATCTTTCGTAAATAGTCTTTTTGATACCAAAAAATACGAGATTGAAATTCAGCATCATCATTATTATGATTCCATACAACTTGTTTTTTCTCTTCCATTGCATGCAAAAAACCTGATGTAAAAGTGAAAACTACAATAAAAATAACTGTCTTATATCTATTCTGTAATATCTTCATTATTGTTATTCTTAATTTTAGAACCTATCCCAAAATTCATAAATACTTTAAAATAAGATTGCTTATTATTCATAATTAAAATATCCCTATATTATAGGGAGCGAATTGTGAAATTAAAAAATCGATACATCCGATTCAAAAGTCCTAAACATGTAGGCTAAAACAGCAGTCTTTACTTGCGCAATGTAACCCTTATCGCCTATCAAAAGACCTTTTATATGTGCTATAAATTGATCATCGTTTAGCATTTTTACATCATGTACATTAGCCGGGGTAGTCGCAACAGAAACGATCTCTCGATTTTGATTAATTATTATATGAAGTTTAAAACCCTGATAATATCCATGCATATTTTTGCCTATGCCAGCAGAATTTAAAGCCCACTTAACGTTTTTTCTGTTATACCCAGATACGGGCAGTGAGCTTGAGTCAATAATGCAAAACTCTTGATACTTTTTTGCGTTAATTTTTGTAAAAACAGCTAAAACAAGATCTATATATGGCAAAGCTTTTCTAATTGACCGAGTAAATTGTGGATAGCTTGGAATATTTTTAAAACATCCTGAAAGCTCTGCTCGAATCAACCTATAAAGTTGTTTCTCTGTAAAGAAATTTCTTTTGTGACCTTCGATTAGAACTGTAATCACTTCGCTTACTGTCATCTTACTTTTGCGTCCTTGTTTTGATTTTTGTGTAATTCCGTTCTGTACAATTTCGTCAATTATGTAGTAAACTTCTTCTATGCTTTTTAGCATTGGCTAGTTCCTTTTTTTTTCCAAAAAACGAAGCTAGCCTACTCTATTTTTACTTATTTTTTAATTTCACAATTCGCTCATTATAGGATTAAAGACGTCAAAAATATGGTCCATAAATATCTTCCTCTTTTTGATGCTTACTCTACACTTACCACCATGTGCCCCTACATTGACTTAGGCTATTTTCCTACACCAATTGAACGCTTTAAAAATTTAGAAGTAATAGTAAATAAAATTAATGCAATTTGTTAAAGCAGAATAAAAATATTAACTGTGATATACAGATAATTTTATTGACAAGGCAGAATAGTTCTTCGTACGATTAGCTACACAAAAAAAACTATATATACAGAAAAATGCATAAATAAAGTTATATGATTGTTAAACATGCACAAACAAAAATTGATTTACGTATTTTTATTGGTATTACTGTAATCCTTATTTTAATTGGGTGTCTTTTTATTTACTCAGCAAGTTCAGTTTATGCACTAGAAACATTTGGTTTTTCTCATTATTTTATAAAAAAACAATTATTCGGCTTATCACTCGGTATTGTTGGTTTTATTATTGCACGTTTTACCCCATTGAATTTAATAAAAAAATTAAGCCCACTCTTATTTATTGGCACACTCTCTCTTACTGCACTTACGCTAATACCTATAATCTCTTATCGTATTCACGGTTCAAGTAGGTGGTTAAATATTGCTGGATTTAGCTTTCAACCAAGTGAATTATTAAAAATTGCATTTGTTTTATATATCGCCTATTTTTTAAGCAAACGAGAACGTCGTACTATTTCTTTTGCACGAACTTATTTACCCTTTTTAGTAATTATCGGTATTACTAGCATTATTTTATTACAGCAACCAGATTTTGGCTTGACTATTACATTGGCAACAACCGCTATCACACTTCTTTTTATCGGGCAATTTCACGCAGCCTATTTATCTGCACTATTTGCTACATGCATTCCCCTTGTCATTACGCTTATTTTGATAAAACCCTATCGCATAAAACGTATTTTAACTTTTTTGAATCCCTGGAATGATCCACAAGGCGCAGGATTTCAAATTATACAATCACTTATTGCAATTGGTTCTGGTAGTTTTTGTGGAATTGGTATTTCCAACTCAAAACAAAAATTTTTTTATCTACCCATGCAACACACAGACTTTATTTTCTCTATTATCGCAGAAGAAACTGGATTTATTGGCTCGTTACTATTGATAAGTTTATATATGCTTTTCACTTATTTTGGTATGAAGCTTGCCTGGCAGATGAAAGATTCATTTTGTATATTCGCCACTCTTGGTTTTATTATTTTAATTTCGCTACAAACAATTATTAACCTTGCAGTTACTACTGGGTTGGCCCCCACCAAAGGAATTGGTTTACCTTTTGTAAGCTATGGTAACACTTCTCTTGTATGCATCATTTTCATGATTGGTTTGATTATCAATATGGCATATTACAACATGTACTCATCATATTAAAATATATATCTTTAAACCAAAGTGGGCTTGACAAAGGTAACAATTGATGTAACTATTCGAAATAGTATTGTTTGAAAAATTATTATTAACAAATAAACGGAGAATGATTATGCAACGCGATTGGCATAAGACAATACATGCTAATAAAAACATTCATATCCCTTTTATTTTGAAGATAATAGCTTTTACGCACATGTCCTATTATCGTTGGGCTTAGCCCTATTTATTCCTTTTCATATTAATATTCCTTGTCTCTATCTTTAATACAATAACTATAGTCAATACATATCTTTTTATCAAAACCCCAAAAAGAATGATTTTATTGATTGTATATTTTAACGTTTTTTATAATTGAAAAATACCTATCAGTGATATTTGCAATATGGGCTAAAAAATGAATATAAAAAAACTGCTGTTAATAATAGCACTACTTGTTGAGATACCGTTTTATGCAATGAAAGAAACAAAAACGTTACCTTCAGGAGCGCAACACTATATAAAAATACTTCCAACCATTAACCATGATACACAAGGTAGTATTGCTGAAAAAATAGCTGACTTTCTCATACAACACAGCGGAAGTGGCGATACAATGCAAAAAGAACAACTCGTTTTACTATTGCAATCTCGTATCAAACAAAAAAAACTAATAACCCTTATTGTGCCAAGCTTTGCATCTCGATCATCTAATATTGAACGTAAAATTTTGGGTATAGAACCAGATTTTGGTGAATTCATAGCACTAAAAACACTCAATAATATTGGTGAGCAGATCAATAAAGTATATAAACCAGGAGCACATGTTGTCACATTTCCTTATGATTTTTTCTTGAGCGATATGGATGAAACATGCAAAAAGCTGACAGGCAAACCATTATTTAAAGTAGGATCTGTTGAAAAATATCAAGAGAAAATGAGGCAACTTATCGCTTTATTTGATCATGTATCTATTTTTCATATGGATAATCCTCAAGAACTTTATACTAAAGAATATCAGGGTATTCCAGTACAACCATTGCCACATATTCGTGATTATATAACCTTTATAGACGGAGAAATTAAGCAAGAACGAATAAAAAATAATATCATTGCACAACTTTTAGAAGAAAAAAAAGAATGTATAGAACGATTCTTCCAAAACAAGGAAACTGCAACACAGCAAAAGTATAATACTTTAATTAAAGGTAAAACATATAAAGAAATACAACATAACAATCTAGCATACAGATTTTTTAATACATATATTTTATCTCAGTTAGGAGTCAAAAATCGCACAAAAGAACTCGCTCAACAATTAGCACAAGATATTAGTGACGGCTCCCAACGGGTACGAAAATTTATGGAAAAAGAAATACCCAATTACAAGACAGAATACATTCGCGCTTCTATTCATGGAAGCAAAGAAAAACTTGGATTACAGGCCACACTTAATGTACGTGGTACACCATGGCACAAGACACCTGTCGTTAACAAGGAAAGTGTAACACTGACCGATAGATATCTAGTCAAAAAATTCCCAGTAAAACAATACAAGTACGGTGGATTTTTGTTAAATTACGTTGATGCTACACAATCAAAATAACACACTACCGCTATATTACATATGTAGAAAAAGATATTTACATAGAAAGAAAGATAAACAGCTATGGTATCAAAAAAACACTCTACCATTTTCATTATCGCGCTAACATTTTCCCTAATGACAAGTGTGATATTATTATTTTTATACAAAAAAAATAATAGCTATATGGTAGCTAAACATATTTACTCCATATTAGAGCAACATCGTATTACATTTGATATAGATCAGTGCAGCATTAGTCAAGGCATACAGCAGAAACCAGAGCATGCCCAGGGCGTAGAGGCTTTTATACAACAAATAAACACCTTTGTCTCGCATAAAACACCACTAGCATTTTTGGTTGTCGGATTCCCATTTAAATCAAAGAACATTGAAAAAAAAGTAATTAGTACAAGTGCAGATATGGCAGAGCGTAAATCACTTGAATATCTCAATACAATTTTCCAAGATATTTCTCGAATATATGAGCCAGGCGCACATATAACCATTTTTTGCGATGGTACTTTTTTTGGTGAATTCTTTGACGTTACTGATGACGAAATTAGCACCTACGAAGCAACACTCAAAAAGCTTTCTCAAGATTTAGCATACATTACGTTAATTACAACTCAGGATATGTCACATATGATCCTCTATAATGTTGATCTTAAAAATGCCCAGAAGACAATGCGTAACATCGTTGATAGTTATCCTCCAAACAATGATGATTTTATAACAAGCATTGAATACAATCTACCTGAAACACTAAAACAAAGAATTTTACTAGAATTTGATTATCAAGAGGGTAAAAAAATAATACAAAAAAAATCTGTTAAAGATATTGCTGTTAAGCTCATGGCCAGACAAAGTAGAATGAGGAAATTTTTGGATGAAATATTTTCTCACAATAGCATATACGGTAATCATATACGCCTAACACTACATTTTAGTAAATATATTGATAAAAAATTTGGAATTCGCCTATCACCAGACTCTTGCATTACCCCATATCATGGAACTCTTGTAGAAGAAAAAAATAATAAATGGTCAATCAAATTTAAAAAAGACATTGATACAAATAAATATCAACAAACTAGTAAAATAATCAATGGGATACCATGTGCTTACTTCAAGGCTATTTGACTCGCAATGCTTTTTGTACATAAAATTTCTGCTATCTGTACAATACAAAAAAATGACCGCATATTTTTATAGCAAGGAGCACTATGACAAACCGAAAAGTGAATACACAAAACTCTTATAAATCTGCAATAAATACAAACCAAATAGCTATAACACCAAGACAAAAAGTTGATCCGCTTAAAGATGGTATCAGTTCGCTTGAGCTTATTCGTATATCTGGCTCTGATGTTGACATTGTTAATGCAGCACGCGTATCATATGGTAAAGTTGTAACTGAAGTAACTGAGCGTGATATACATCTTATTAAATTTTTGATTAAACACGCACATACCAGTCCATTTGAACACAATCAACTTTCGTTTCGTGTAAAATGTCCCATTTTTGTTGGTAGACAGTGGATGCGACATCGTATGAATTCATATAACGAAATTAGTTATCGATATGCAAAAGCCAAAGAAGAGTTTTATGTACCAGTCAAATGGCGTACACAAGATAAAACAAATAAACAAGCTTCTGCCAAATCGTTTGAAAATAAAACATTAAAAAAAAAATATTTGGCATCTCTGGAACTTGCACTCAAAACCTACCACGAGCTACTAGATACTGGTGTGTGCAGAGAACTTGCACGAGGCGTCTTACCCGTTAGTTTATATACACAATTTATTTTTACGTGTAACTTACACTCACTCATGCATTTTATAAAGCTCCGCTGGCATGAAGGTGCGCAATGGGAAATTCAACAGTATGCAAAAGCAATGTTGCACATGGCATTTCCACACTTTCCTGTTGCACTTACGGCATGGCAAGAAGTGCATCGACCCGATTTAAATTTAAATAAAGAAATTCCAACATTAAAGCAAATACTGGACTTATGAAGAAAAGCCGACAAATGTCGGCTTTTTCATTTCTTATTCTACAACGTATTTTTTTGTTTTTACATAATCAACACTTATGCGAATTTATTTCCAGTGCATTGCCAAATCAATGAGCAAACGAACTGAGACTCCTGTCGCACCCTCTGGGCGGTAGTAAGAAATATCGGGAACATTAAATGCAGTTCCCGCAATATCTAAATGTGCCCATGGCATGTCACCTACAAAATTTTGCAAAAAAAGCCCTGCTGTGATAGCACCTGCCATATACTGCTTACTCCCAACATTAGAAATATCTGCAACCTGTGATTTTATCGCCGGTTTATAATCATCATGCAATGGCAATTCCCATACACGATCGCCCGTACGTTCAGCAGAATCACAAATTTTGTCAATCAAATCTTCGTGCTGACTCATAAGACCAGTAAAAAATGGCCCGAGCGCATACGCACAAGCACCAGTTAATGTTGCAATATCAATCATCGCATCAAGATTGCAATGTTTAACCGCATATGAAAGCGCATCAGCAAGAACTAAACGCCCCTCTGCATCAGTATTTTTAACCTCTGCAGTTTTGCCATTATAAAATTTGAGAATATCACCGGGCTTGGTCGCAGATCCGCTCGGTAAGTTTTCCGAAAGTGGCGTAATACCAACAACATTTACATCTGGTTTTAAAATTGCGATTGCCTGCATAGTACTAATTACTGCTGCTGCACCAGACATATCTTCCTTCATTGTTTCCATGTATGCCGGCGGTTTCAAACTCAATCCACCGGAATCAAACGTAATACCCTTACCAACAAAACCAATAGTTTTTGCATTTTTTTTGGTTGTTTTATATTCCAAAATAACCAACTGACAATCACGCTCAGAGCCTTTTGAAACACCAGCCAGGCCGCCCATTCCCATCTGTGTAACCTCCCTCTCATCAAATACCGTTATTTTCAATCCCGTTTCTTTTGCAATTTTTTGGGCATGTTTAGCCAAATCAACAGGAGTAAGTTTTGCTGGTGGCAAATCAATCCAGTAGCGCGCTTTATTAACTGATTCCGCAATAACCTTGCCTATATCTAACGCTGTACGAATTTCTTTTTGATTACGCGCATCACTGACCAAAATAACTTCTTTTGGGGTCATTATTTTTCTGTCATCGTCTGTGAAAAATTCATCAAAATGATAACCCGCCATTTCAACAATCGTTGCCGTTTGTTGCGTAACATCCTCGTCCGTCATATCAAATAATTTTGCCACAGGCAGTTGAATAGCAACAGTACCTATTTTATTTTTTTCTGCAACGCGCACTATCGTGCCTAGCACACGGCGATACCGTTCAAAATTAAGTGCCTCTTTACCCTCTTTTTTCCCAATACCAGACAATAAAATGGTTATTGGTTTGCCATTATGCATAACCGGTACCAAAAGTAATTGCCCATTATTTCCAACAAAATCTCTCTCTTCTGCCAGCGCTTTAACAAGTGCTCTATCACCGGCTTTAAAATGCTTTTTAAGTGTTTGTTCTAGACTTCCTTGTTCAATAATAAGCGCATAACATGACGCATTATTATCTGTTAATTTTTTAAAGCTTAAAGTAATGGGCATCATAAAAACACCTCTTTTTATGCTGTTTTTTAATAAAATATTCAATGCTACCTAGTGTAACATAAAACTACAGATCCGAAACCCTCACAAAAAATGCAAAGAATATAAAAAAAGAAAGGCTACCAACAGGCAGCCTTCCTCTTAGAAACTAACGTTTTGTTACCACCAATAACGCCCCCCCCATCGACTATAGTATGGATAACCCCATCCCCAACCAAAGCCAATACCACCATATGGATAACCCCAATTATATGGATAACTATACAAGTCTGGACCATAAAAAGAACTCTCCCATGCTCGACGTCGAATTTCTTTTGCGCGCCATTTAGCGTATTTGCGCATTTCCTTTTCTAAGTGATTATCAATAAACGTCATCAACTGATCTTGAGAAATAAAACCAGCTAATATTGCCGGCACACCCTGCTTAGTGAGTACAACACCATCATGATAAAGAACAAATGCCGGAAGTTGATTAATTTTTAGCCCCACGACTGTGTTGCCAAGATCACCTTTGGCAATATTACCACTAGTAAAATACGCATCTGCACTTCGATATAAACTACGATTACTTGTTGATTTAAGCATTCGCTTCATGTGCTCTATTCTATTTCGTAACTCACGATCTTTTCGTTGTTCGCGATTCAGTGAATAAAATAATGCCACAACAAATTTATTTCGAGAAATATACTTATCCAAAGCACGTTCTGAAGTAACACTGCGATACCGTGCGCTTATGCTAAACATAGTACATAACACTAACCCACCTATTATTAATCGCTTCATTATACTCCCCTTCTTCAATTTATGTCCCTAAACTCAAAGGATCTTGATCATCCTGTACAATCTTATTTTGTTTCTGCTTAGCACGTTTATTCATAATATAGGCCAAGAAACTTCTTACTTTTTTTGTATATCGTTCCGGGTTATAAAAAAATGAGTCAAAATGGTAGCGACCATTAGTAATCCATAGCTTTTTATATCCTGTTGTACTATTAAAGACGTTTTTTACTGCTGCGACTGGAACTTTTTTATCATTTTTACAATGAATAAAAAAACATGGAATATTAATCTTTTTTGCTGATTGCGCCGTATGTACTGGCCTCATACTCACACTAATATCTTTTGTGTCTAAATTCGCAACTGCTTTGAGAGCTGCTTTAACCAGTGTTTGAATATAAGGATGAAATGCATATTTTTGTAATAGGCCACGCCCCGGAATATTAAATTCATACCCAAATAAAGAAAACTTTGTGTTATCAAGAGCTTGCTTAATAACATTTTCTGCTGAATCAAATGGACAATCTAAAATCATACCAGCAAAAAGTGAACCATCCGTTCCATCAGCACGCTCTGTTGCTTTTGCTTGTGCTTCAATTGCAGCAACCGCACCCATAGAAAAACCATATACAACAAGAGGCTTATCTTTAAGTTCCGAATGATTTTTAATAAACTGTGACGCTGCAATAACATCGTATGCCTCATTTTTTCCAAACGTACAATACTGACCATGCCGTTTTTGGCCATGAGCTCTAAAATCAAATGTCATAACGTTATATTCACCGCGCGGAAACAGATCTCGTAAAAATCCAACATCAAATTTATCACACATAAAGCCATGACAAACTAGTATAGTCCCAATTGCATTCTTATACCGTAACAAAAGCGCATTTCTCTCGATCGTATCAGATGAATATTGATTTTTTTTTGGGTATAAAAGAACTTTTTCTAGAACTGCACCTTTAACATGATTATCAAGTGACCCTGTCACCACGCCATAGGTACGAGATATACGCGATTGAGCCTGCATATCGCTACATAATATATGCATACAAGCAATTGCTATTATAATAAGTACCGCCCCCCGCTTCATTGTCTATCCTTATTGTATATTTGATCCTATCTCTCAATCAAAGAATAGCAATAAATTATTTCAAATTGCAATAACTTTTGAGGTTATACATGATCAATTTCAGCCACTTATTGCAGAACCGATTCTACAACCGCCCTTAATTCTGATCGATCCATTACAAAACTATACCGCTCTAGGAGCTGATTTCCCTTAAATATAATGAGAGTGGGTACCTTGAGAACATCATAATGTTTTAAAATATCTATGGCCTTCTGCGCATCAACCCTTAAAAAAACTGCACGATCAGTATATTCATGTGCCACAGATTCGAACAAGGGTAACATCTGCACACATGAAGGACAATAATCCGCATAAAAATCAACAATCACAGGCACAGAAGTCTCTTTTAAAATCTCTTCTAGCTCTTTCCTATTCCTTACTAAAAGTGATCCTTCACCTTCTCTTTTAGCAAAAACATCAAAAAATTGACCTTCTAAGCGACTAACTAGATAATCTGTAAATCCACGATCATTCAAAAATCTATCTGCCTGAAGCGCCGCTTTTATACCACTACCAGCAGCTACTCCCGCTTGGCGATATGTATGATCCTCAACATCACCTGCAGCAAATACTCCTGAAATACTTGTTTCCTGGCCACGCCCTTTAACAGCTACATAGCCACGAGCGTCTGTTTCAAGTGCATCCTTAAAAAGGATACTGTTCGGCTCATGACCAATTGCCAAAAAAACACCGTCGACTTGACGCTTTTCCCGAGTACCTTGCGCAGTATCATATACAACAATTGTGGTAACTTTATCACCATCACCATTAATCTCTTCAACCACTTTATTATGTTCAACAATAATATTATCAAACCCTTTAAGCAATTTTTGCATGCTTGCAGCTGCCCGCATACGATCTTTACGAACTAAAATAGTCACTTTTTTCGCGTAAGAAGCTAACTGTATAGCTTCTTCTACAGCTGAATCACCCCCTCCAATAACAACAACACTTTTGTCTTTATAGAATGGTGCATCACATACCGCACATGTTGTAACGCCCATGCCCCAATACTCATCCTCTCCGAGAATACCCAGATAGCGCGGTGTTGCACCAGTAGCAATAATAAGAGTAAGAGCATTCAACGTGAACCCTTCCTCTGTTTTAATGACAAATGGCCATTGAGATAGATCAACAGACTCAACGGTATCATGAACAAAATGTGCACCAAACCTTTTGGCTTGTTTTTGTAATTGTTTAATAATATCTGCGCCCAAAATTCGCTCGGACCCCGGCCAATTTTCTACCCAAGTTGTTTCAGTTAGCAAGCCTCCCGGCTTATTTCCATGCAAGACTACCGTATATTTGTTAGAACGTGCTGCATACACAGCAGCACTCAAACCAGCAGGACCTGAACCTAGTATAAGTATAGGCACAATATTAATTACATCACGCAACGTCTCTTGCGTAATTATTGCGGAAGCATGCTCTACCTGCTTAAATCCTATGCAATGAGCAAGAAAAAATAATGGCAATAAAAAAATAACAAAAAGTTTCTCAAAGAATATTCCTCTTTTCACTTTTAAATCTCTCCTATTTTAACTCTCCAAAAAACGCTATTTGTATTTATGCCAAATGTTATTTTTTGAAATATACAAGCATAAGTTCGACAAGGGCCTAAAAAACGTATATATTATCTATATAATACAGAAAAAAAATTATAACCTTATATGTACAGGAGTGACTATTGTTATGAACATTGCAGATTGCACACGAAGCCTATTTCTTCTCTCATTAATTTCGATCACTATTATACCCCACATACACACAATGGACAAGGCCCTTTCGCCACAGTCAAATATTTCACCTGAACAAATCAAACAAATGCAACAGGCTATTGCAAGCATGTCGCAAGAAGAAATTGATGAGGCAATGCGTACGGTGGTAAATATTTGCGAAGGACTTCTTGATCCAATTTTGAAAATGTTAGGCGAGCTCCATCAAACAGTAATGCAATTGGCACGAGAAGTAAGCGTTAATACAATTCGCCCTCGCGACAAAAAGAAAATGACAGACACACTTATTTCATTAGGTAAAACAATTAGCGATCTAAAAACAGCTTCTTATACACAAATTGACCCACTACAATTGTTGCTGCTTACCAAATTTACACAAGGAGTCATTGATCACCTTTCTCAATCACTTAAAGGTGGATTTAAAGATATTGAAGCATTTGATCTTGAAGCATACATAACTAATCACCCAATACCCGCACTCACAGAAAATCCCTTTGAAATTATTCAAAAAGAAATTATAACTACAAAAATACAACTCGCTGAACTTATAAAAAAGTCTGAAACCGCTGGGTTGAGCTGGGCAAACAAAATATTTCGTAAACTTGATGACTATATCATTGAGCCTTCACTTAAATATGAAGTTCCACAGCGATTCCTGAAAATTGGTTTTACCGCCTTTGTTGGCTTTTATCACTTTTGGCTATTTTTAGAAAACGAACAACATTTGAGACAAAGATTATACGAGCAGTGGAAGTATCAACCTCATCTCTACGAAAAATTTCTTGCTAAATACCCTCATTTAGACCAAGAATCTCCATCCTGGTTGATTAATAAATTATGGAAAATAAATCTTTTACGCAAATTTAGCCCGGCTCCTTTATATGGACAAGGCGCCATGATAAACGAAGAGCCGATGGGTTTAATCGGTACATTACAAGATTTTATTGTTCGATCGGTTCAAAATTGGGCAGCAATTCCAAGTATTGCTGCACTTGGTACTATTGGTTATATCTGGAAATCTGACTATATACGTGCTAGTAATTGGATTAGCAAAAAAGCAAGCACATGGCGCAATCGCCTGAAAAGTGGTGAATATAATAAACGTGCTGATACTATCAACAATATTATTTCTGATGTTGGTTTTGACGATATTATTGGTTTAGATCATGTTAAATCAAAAATGAATGATGTTCTTGAATACATTTTACATCCAGAGCGCTTTGATAGAACACAAACCCCACCAGAACGCGGTTACTTGTTTATTGGTGAACCAGGAACTGGTAAAACTGAATTTTCAAAAGCAATTTTTGGTGAAATAAAGCGTCGTTTACGAGCACTTGGTAGAAATGAAAATGAAGTTAAATTTTTACCAGTGCCAGTCACATGGATTACAGAAAATAGTGTGCTCGATCTAATGGTTCAAGCGTATGCCAACGCCCCATGTATCGTCTTTATCGATGAAATTGATTTCCTTAAATTACAAAGATGGTCTGGAGACAACAAGCGTTTAAGCGAATTTCTTCAACTCATGAACGGTGTACTCGATCTTGATCCTAAACGTCAGATAGTATTTATTGGTGCAACAAATAAAGCACAATTTTTAGACTTCGCACTTAAACGTTCTGGTCGATTTGGAGTACAATTAAGTTTTAACTTGCCAAGTTTAAAGCATCGTAAAGAGTTTATTGAAAAACTTTTGATCAAATTAGCACTTGATCCAAACACATTTGACACTAAACTACTTGCACAAAAAACCGCTGGATGCACATATGAAGATATCAGACAGATCATCAAAGGAGTAATCCGCAAAACACAGATTACTGGTGTGCCATTTAGTATGGAAGAACTTGAGCATTCTCACGATGAAAATGTACGTAATATTATTATGTTTGATGATAAAGTACTATCACCGCAAGATCAGCGTTTAATTGCTGTACACCAAACAGGTCACACCATGGCACACATATTACTTGAAACAAATCATATGATTGCAAAAGTAACAACACGTCCAATTCAACAAAAAATGAAAGATGAAGGTCGTTGGGAAGTGTACGATAAAAAACCTGAGCATGAAAAACAGCGCCAGGTTCTGTATGGTCAAACCTTTACGTATTGCCCATACGATTCACTTGATCTTATGAATGCAACTGAGCTCAACAAAAAAGGCCAAGTATTAATGTCTGGGTACGCAGCAGAGCGTGTATTGCTTGATGCTACACATAACTATCATATTGGCTATGACGGTGATGTTGATGATAAAAACGAAGCTTATCAACTTGCGCTTAGCATTATACTAGGCGGTGTTGATATCCGTGAGTTATCAAAAACACAGCAAAATGAAATGCGTAATAAAGCATATGAATTGGTTAAACTATGGGAAAAAGAAGTTATTGCATTGTTCCAAAGCAACAAGGCATTGCTCGAGCTTGTTTCAACTACATTACAAGAAAAACGTAGCTTGACTGGTGATGAACTTAATGCGCTCATTGCACAGTTTAATGCAGCAAAAAAAGCTGATGTAATAGCAAACTCTGAAGCCCTTACTACTACCGTATAAAACCAAATCAAATTTATTTAGAGCACACTCATGTGTGCTCTTTTTTTGGTGGCAACTTCGGGATCATTTTTTTGTTATGCAGAAAAAAGCAAATAAACAGCACGCCCTATTATGAATTGTATGGTGTATTATTACTGTGGATTAACGAGAATATTGCTATAGAAGGAAAACCTATCAAAAGAATTGTATTTCGCACATAAATACAGAATCGTTCAGTTTAATGGCTATTTACAAAATAAAGATTACCATGCAGAGAAAGTAAATAAATACAGACAATAAAAGAGCTTGAAGCATCTAAAAAATGCGTACAAAATAACCCAGACTATCGTATAACGGTATAGCAAAAAATGAAATCGATTAAAAGCGATCAATCATAGTAAGACGTTCTTGGTAACGGCCTTGCTGAAATGCTGCACCAAGCCACGTTGAAATAATTTCTTGCAACTCTTCTTTACCTACAAAATCTGCAGGGAGCACTAAAACATTTACATTTGTATGCTCCTTACTCATTCTTGCCACCTCCTTATTCCACGCTAAGCTTGCATAAATTCCCGGTGTACGATTTGCAGTAATTGCCATACCAATACCGCTGCCACACAACAAAAGTCCCAAATCAGCCTGACTGGATTTTACTTTATCAACAACCGCCTGTGCAAAGAGTGGATAATCTGCTCGTTCAGTATTATGTGTACCAACATCAATCCAATTAATACCTTGTCCCTTCACCTTGATATGTTTCTTTATAAATTCTTTGTATGCATATCCTCGGTGATCGGCGCCGATAGCAATGTTCATACAAACTCCCATGCAAGTGTTACGTGTTTATCAATTGATCTAAAATGCAACTCTACCAACTGCGTTTGTTTATCAATTATTTTTTCATCATCAATATCTTTGGCGTCGAACTTTACCAAATATACTGTTTTAAATCTATTAAATTTTTTACCAAAGAACGATTGGTATTCATAAGGCAAATCGACTTCTTTTATCTCTATTGGATGATACATTTCTCCATCAATTTCGAGTAATATCTGCCACGGTGTGTCAGTTTGCGACAGTAAAATTTTATGTGGGGCTAATATATAAAATGAGATAAAATGATTATTTTCTTCTAACTGTCTACGTAAAAATAACTGTTTTTGCTGTAGTGTTTTACCTCGCTTAAGCGCATATGCATCAGCGTATGAAGTACGCACCTCATTTGAAAGCAATAATACATCAAACATGGCCTGTGTATCTAATTGATCATACACAGTTACCGATCGAACAAAGGTTTTTGGTATGCTTTCATATTTCTTTACTTTTTTTCCCTGATAAAAATTACTTTTTCCCCAGTTTACAATACGCCCGCAACCGGCAAAAAATCCAAGTAATCCTAGTGCAATGATACATATCGCAAGTTTATGCTTCATAAATGTGCCTCTTTTTTTTAGACTCAGAAATATACCGTAGCCTAAAAAAAACTACCCCACTTTACAAGGAATAAGATGAATCTGACATTACTTTTAGCTTGGCGTTACCTATTTGATACACAAAAAGAAAAATCAATATCCCACATGATTTTTATCTGCTTTATCGGAATCCTGGTTGGCAGTTTTTCTCTTACTTTAGTTACCATTGTGATGAACGGATTTGAAAAGGCAACGTATGATAAAATTCGTGGTATACACGCACCAATTATTATCGAAGATATTGATGGCAATAAGCTTAATTTTAGTGCCATTGCCAACGTTATACAAAATGAATTTCAGTCAGTCCAAGCATGCGCCCCTACGAGTGAAAAACAAATTATTATCCAACACCCAAACTCAAATGATATTACAAATGTAATTGTGCTCAAGGGCATTTCTCCTTCATATGAGCAAAACATGAACACGTTATCCAAAAATATTGTATCCGCCTCAAGTAGCCTTAAAACAACGCAAACACATTTACAATCATTGCTCACAGACAATAATATTATTATTGGCTACAAGCTTGCACAACAACTTGGAGTACAACCATATAATGAAGTGGCTCTTTTGTTTACCAAAAATACGCAGACACAATCACGTAAAATAACACTCACAAAGCACACCGCACGAGTCTGTGGTTTTGTAAAAGTAGGTATTGAAGAAGTTGATAACAGACTTGCAATATGCTCTCTAGCTTTTCTAGAGAAATTATTTCCAGATACTGGTGTAACCCAAATTACACTACTTCCAAAAAAAAATATTGATGAGGCTACCCTTATTAAAAAGCTTAGTATACGATTAGGTCTTGATGTATATTCATGGAAAACATTGTATCCTGCACTTGTTTCTGCATTGGTGCTAGAAAAATATGCTATGTTTTTTATTTTGGCACTCATTACACTTGTTGCAAGTATGAATATAATTGCATTGCTCTTTATGTATATTACCTATAAAAAAAGTAATATTGCCATTTTGTGCTCAATGGGCATGAGACGTCAGGATATTCAAAAAATATTTATCTTAATCGGAGTAAGCATCGCATTTTTTGCTAGTTCATGCGGATTGTTGCTCGCCTATGGAGCTGGCTACATTTTACAACACTATCCATTTATTACGCTACCGGATACATACTATGTTTCACATTTACCCGCACACCTAGAATGGTCAATTTTTTTTGCATCTTTTGTCGTAGTTATGCTCATTAGTTTATGTGCGTCATGGCTTGCCACACAAAAAAATAAAAACATTAACATAGCAAATGTATTACGATTCGAGGCGTAGTAATTATGTATACCATAACTTCAGCTCTTGCAACATGGAACATAAAACGTAAAAGGGTTTTTCTTCGTGCCGATTTGAACGTACCGTTGAGTAGCACGTCCATTGTGCACGATCATAGACTACAAGCAATTGAACCAACCATCAGTATGCTTTTAGAAAAAGGCAGCAAAATTATCCTTGCTACTCATTTAGGGCGCCCTAAAAACCCATCTGAAGGGCTTTCTACTAAACTGTTGGTACCATGGTTTAAAAAACAAGGATATGATATTGAACATGTTGTGGATCTTGGTAGTGCACACACAAAAAGTTTAAAAGACAGTAGCACAATTATTTTGTTGGAGAATTTGAGATTCTTTCCTGGTGAAAAAAACAAAAGTAATTATTTTGCCAAGCAGCTTGCACAATTAGCTGATTTTTACGTCAACGATGCATTTGCTACATTACATAGAAATGATACCTCTATTGTCGTTTTACCAACCTATTTTGAGCCAGAAAAAAAAACAATTGGTTTATTAGTAGAAAAAGAGATCACAACACTCAATAAACTGCTTGGTAAACCAAAAAAACCATTTATTTTGATTATTGGTGGTGACAAAATTAATGATAAGATTCCAACAATAATAAATCTTTTAGATCTAATAAGCACTATCATGCTCTGCCCAGCTGCAGTATTTTCATTTCTACATGCACAAGGCGAACAAACTGGTAAATCCTTGGTCGACCAATCAATGAGGCAAGTATGCCTTAATATTTTAACTACAGCCGCAGAAAAAAATATCCGGATACTTATGCCCAAAGATTATATAGTAGCAACCAAAACATTCACCGGCCTACTCTCAACAATATCGGCTGATAATTTCCCCAAAAATGGTATTGGTGTCTCAATAGGGCCAACAACAGCACACGAATGGGAACGTATTATAAAAAAAGCAGAAACAATTTTTTACACAGGTTTAATGGGCACCATACAAAAAAAAGATACCCTCATTGGCGTACAAAAAATATTTAGTGCAATGGGCGCATCTCAAGGATTAAGTATTATCGGGGGCGGTGATTCCGTTGCCGCAGCACAACTGCTTGGGCTAGACCATGCAATTACTTTTTGTTCAACTGGTGGTAGCGCAACACTCACATATCTTGCAAGTGAAAAATTGCCAGGATTAGACCAATTAATTTAAAATACTGGACAAAAACTCAACATGCACAGCCCATTCAATAAATATTCATCAGACACACTATCATCTTCGTCAGCAGGCTCATAAATAAAAAAACCATGATTGTCATGCTTCATGTTCCATGAGCAAAATTTGTGCTTTGAGAATCCAAGACTGCGGGCAATATCTGAAGCAATTTGTTCATCAGATTCTTTTGCCCCTTTTACACTGCAGCGTTGTACTTCTCGTACTTGTTTATTAAAAGGACACTCTCGCATGTAACAAGTAAAGGTATCTGGTTCCTGCCATTTGTTAGAACATGCATCTGCCTCTTGATGAGAAAAACCTGCGATACCTTTGAGACAATTAAAGTCTGGATTGTCTATAAAGTAAGCTGCTTTCTTTAAATTAAAGCAATCTTTGCCACACAAATCATAAAGCACAAATTCTGTTATATTGTCCGTACCCGCTAATGACAATATACGCCTAGGTAAGTGACTCAGATGGCTCAACATACGATATTGTCGCTCCAGCACTCGCTCCTTCTTCATTATCCGCTCCCCTTTTTCGGTCACTAATAATTAAAAACATTACAACACACTACTACTCTTATTTACTTAGCAGCATACTCCAGTAGAACACCAACTGCAACTGGACCTTTTTATAAATAATGCATTCACGAGCCATCGCTATTACTGTAACAAAAAGGTTTTTATGAAATCAATACAGAGCCTTTTATATTCTATGAGAAATAATTGACATATGTAGAATTATCATTATAGAGTTTTTTTGTATTACAACATAGAATGTAGTAATTAGACATATATATAAACCAACATAATCAATAATCAAAATAAAAGATACGCATCACACATAACATGAAGAAATATATATCAGGAAAAAACTACTTACTCAGGCCTTTTTTGTGTTTTTTATTATGTACAGGATATTCTCTCAAGTCACGCAGCATACATAGACCAATCGATCCATTAATACCAAGAATTACCACTCGCTGGGTAGGAAACAAAGAAAAATTTAGCTTTCAAGATTCTCATTTGGAAGAGTATGCATTGTTTAAATTATTCGATAAAAGATTTCTGTTTTTTCATCAACTACCAAAAACCCAGATTCTCTATCGACACCACATAGACAAATGTGTAACCAGTGATTTATTAGAAAAAGAAATCCAACAATTGATAAAAGAAGTTCATGGTGGCAAGCGCGAATTTACTCATTTTACAGTCTTGCAAGAAAAGAATTTTAACCGTCACCTTGCTTCAGGTTTGCTCATCGTCAAATTTAAAAAATATCCGTTTGTTGTAAAACTTTTTATAGAAACACCTTCAAGCTTTGTAAAGCCATTTGATAAAGGCTGGGAACCACGCTTTATTTTTTTTATGAGTGGCGGTGTCAACAGACATTTGACAGGTTTTACACGTATCAAAAATCTTGAACTTATCAACAAAAAAATAAGAAGTAGTAAGAAATGGTCTAAGTTTGTCGACACACCAAGAAAATGGTTCTGGGTTCCACCAAAAAGCAAGTGGATTGAACTCGCAGGTTATAATATTGGCGGTAAAGAAAAACAAAAAATTCGCTTTCCCGGCACATATTGTATCATTGCAGATGCCATTAAACCTGAACGTATTTTTTCTGTATTCAACCCAAAAGAACGGAAAATTGCCCTTGAGCTATACAACTATTTGGATATACTCGTTGACGCCCATATTAATAATTTTATGATTGAAAAAGGAACCAAAAAATTAGTAATTGTTGATACCGAACATTTTCCTACTGTTGTTGGCTTTCGCAAACGACCTCCAAAATGTAAAAATTATACATCATGGTATCTACAGTTAAGTAGCAAGTGTGGAAAAGAAACATTCTTCAGAACAAAAAAAGAACGCCGTGCTGCCCAAACAGTACCAAACGAAATGCAATTACTGTGAATATTACGCGCTTATTTTAGAGCACATATACCGCCAACTACTTCTAAGCGAATCATTTAGATACGCTATAGACGATGAAATGGCATTCCATAAGCATCCCGTTTGTCCTTGATCATTTTGTACCACGACTGTCTCTTCTGCTTGTTGTTGCTTGGTTCTGCGGATAAATTCTTGATATGCGCCATATCGGGTCATAAAAAAACGAATTGCCTTTCTAACATCATCATAAGCTGGGTCTAAAATTGCATTAATATTAGTAATAAATGGTTTAATTTGTACATACCATTCCGGATGATCTATCGGCATGCGCTCCATTGCAATAGCATTAAAATGATACCAGCCTTGCTTGCGCTTTTTGTCGCCAGCCTGGCGTAATTTACTATTTATTGTCTTGTAAAAATGTATAAATGCTCGCTGTTCATGTATATCACGCGTCACTTGTACAATAAAGTCTCGCGTTGTTCCCGCCAAAAAATTAAAATTTTTTTTGGTCATTGCATGCAACGCATTAAAAGAAACTGGGACAAGAATACATACAAACAATAACAACCTCTTCATATAATCTCCTTTTTTTACTTCTTGCTTCAGTTGCTTCTAGCGCCTCATATTCTACTGCACTGTTGAACGTAAAATTTCTCGCTCCATTTGCTTAAGCTGTACCTGAAACTCATCATGTAATCGTGCACGTTTTTCTACTTTATTTACTGCATGAACAACTGTTGAATGATCTCTGCCACCCAAATAAACACCAATGTCACGCAATGACGTATCAGTTGTTTCTTTCAGAAGAAACATAGCAACCTGCCGCGCAAATGACAACTGCTTATTTCTACTCTTTGATCGTAATTGTGCTAATGTATACGGATAATGTTTACCAACACACTTAATAACTGTCTGCAATGAAACAGGCTTTTGCGATGTTTCATGCGAACGAATAAGAACTTTTTTCGCCAATTCAAGAGTTACTGGCTGCTGTGTAAGTGAAGCAAATGCAATAACACGAATAAGTGCCCCCTCCAATTCACGAATATTTGAATCAAAACTATTAGCAATAAAATATGCAACCTCATCACTCAAAGATTCATTGCTCATATCAGCTTTTCGTTGCAATATCGCTATTTTCGTTTCTATCGTTGGCGCACAAACATCTGCTACCAAACCCCACGCCATACGAGACTTGAGCCGATCAGCAATACCAGCTAAATTTTGCGGAAAAGTATCACTAGAGAATACAATTTGCTTATGCGCGTCGTGCAACGCATTAAAAATATGAAAAAATGCTTCTTGTGTTTGTTCTTTGTTAGAAATAAATTGTATGTCATCAACAAGCAACACATCAACTGACTTGTATTTTAACTGGAATTTACGCAATTCATCAAAACGAATTGCATTAATAAACTCATTCACAAAGCGATCTGCCGTTTGATAAAGTACACTTATTTTTTTGTGTTGTGCTTTAATATTATTACCAATAGCATGCAGTAAATGTGTTTTTCCAAGACCTGAACCACCATACAAAAAAAGTGGATTGTATATTGCCCCTGGCTTTTGGGTTACCGCTTGTGCTGCGGCATAGGCAAGTGAATTATTTGGACCAACCACAAAACTTTCAAATGAATAGGAACGATTAATATGGCCATGATTTTTTATCAACGACGATTTGACAAGCACCTTTCTTGCCGGTACAACCATTGTTTCATCTGAACGCTGCCTAGGTTCATTATCTACCTTACTAACACCGCCCGGCTCAATAAAAATAAGTGTTATTTTTTCAACATTCAAAAGCCGACCGAGATGCAATCGTACTAAATCCGTATAATTCTGCTTAATCCAATCACGCACAAATCTATTAGGCGCTTGTAAATAAACAGTTGAAGTCAGGACATCCCACTGAGTTAAGCTTACCGCCTTAAACCAGGTTTCAACAACCCTACTGCCCGCTTCTTGACGAATAATAGTTAAAAATTGGTCCCAGATATTTTCCACCATGGTATCATACTGTATCAGAAGAATTTTTTTTTCAAAAGCTTTTAATACTTTTTAAGTACGAACAAACAGCTGATACAATTCCATCTGCCAATAAAAACCGATATTCTTCCGTATTAAGTAATGCTGCTTCGTACTTATTTGTTAAAAAGCCAACCTCAATAAGCGCCGCCGGTATAGTTACTCCTAATAGTACTTGTGTAACAGCACTTTTCACCTTTCTATCAACAACCGATTTATTTTTTTTTCGTACCTGAGCAAGCATATTTTCCTGCAATAGATGTGCCAGCATTTTACTTTGATCTGATCTCTCTTTCAGTACTTTTTTAAATATACTCGAATCGCTCGCTCGATCTTGTGATACATCAAGTAAGGTATTAATTCCCTTCAAACGATCGCTTTTATGCAATGCTTGAGAAACAATAAGCGCTTTTTTTAGCAGTTGATGATCCAAAAAGAATGTTTCAATACCACAAGCATCTTGTTTCTGACTGCCATTGGCATGAATAGAAATAAATAGATCAGCTTTGTTACATGTGTTTGCAATATGCGTCCGCTCATCTAACGAGAGATATATGTCTTTTTTTCGTGTTAATACAACATCGATATTTTTTTTTGCAAAAAGATGTACGACAGTCTGCCCAACCAAGCTAGTCATCTGTTTTTCTGTTAAACCAAAATGGCCTCGCGCACCACAGTCATACCCACCGTGTCCAAGATCGAGGACAACGACCGGTCTTTTTTTTTTAGTTGTACCGTGCGCAACAGTAAAGCTCCTTTTTTATTCAATTTATGTAACAACTTTCTGTTATAAAAACGGAATATCAACCCTTTTTGTAAACCAATCGATTCGAATTGGTCATATGAAAAACTCACTTGCGCGCTGTTATATGTAATAATTACTTTAATACCTGGTATCGGTGTAGAAACTTGCGCCAGTTGTACTCTATAACCATGAGTTTTAGCATTATGTAGATTTTCAATCATTTTTTCACAACTCGAGCCATTAATATTTGTTTTTGGCAAGAAAAAAATTAGTTGCATCAAATCATTCTCCCTTTTTGCATCGGCTCTTTCTGGCAAAGCATTTATGATTGGCTTTTGATCAAAATAGAGAACAACAGACCCAAGCTCCATATGCATTATTTGTTTAATTGATTCTTGTGTACTAGTGGCACGATGATGAAATACCTTATATAACGTATTGTCTGCTAAGCAAGTACCTACAAATAACATACTTATAAAAAAGAGTAATATTTGCTTCATATTTTTTCCCCCTCATATTAAAACCAAATTCTAGTTATTCTATCTTTATTATTACTTCACAACCATTAGCCATGATTACCAAGTACATCGAGATATATCAGATGGTCAAAACAAATTAACCGGCTGCGCAATATACGCAAGCCTTCGAGAACGTTCCCATGCAGCCAAAAAACTTTTAATCGGATATTTTTTTAGAACTGCTTGTGTTGAACGCGCAGCAGGATCATGCGTAATAATTTGTTTATTATTTTTGTCCCACCCAACTACTACTAGTAAATGACCGTTATCATATACTTTTGGTGCCCCAGAAAGTTTTCCTCGTACACTTACAACTACTGGCATCCCTTTACATAACTGCTCATGTAATCCTTTAAACGAATGAATCCGTGCCGTTACAAAACGACACGCACCAGCACACGCTTCAAATGCATGCGCTGTATTAAATGGCCAACTACCATACTGCTGCAGACCTTGATCAAAAACATTGTGAGCAAACTGTGCAACATCAACTGGCTCATTGCGTACAAAATACGTAACCATGCTACACGCAGTTGGCGAACACAACGCATCATTATTTGGATGTCTAACTAAAAATTGAGAAACACGTGGCACGCCACGTATATATATAGATGGTAAAAGCATTGTATGATTTGTTAGCAATTCAGGTTTAAATTTTGAAAAATCCGCAACGTTAACAGATAGCCCTTTAACTAAAGATAAATCTGCTCCACCATTTGATACAATTTTTATACAAAACGCATCACTCAGTTGATCTCCAGTCTCCAAGCGTACATACAGATATTGTTGCTTGCCCGATGCCCCACTTGAATAAGAACGCTGTATTGCCAAACCCCAATCAACCATTTTATGCCATGGCCCCCACGTTTTCGTTCTCTGATTATGTGATTGTACAAAAAATGAAAAATGTCCACGCTTTGGCCTAAACGCATTCCATGAAAACACAAGTTGGGAAAAGGGTTTAATATTAGCTTTGCGAAAAATTAATTCTTTTCTGCCAGAATTACGCGCCTGCTCATATACGCCAAAATTTTTTTGATGTAACCACGTCCATGGCTGATCCTGTGCACACATGCGTAATGCAAAAAAGGTTAAGAATATTCCAATAAAATACCAATAGTAACTTCCAAGCATAATAACTCTCCCTATTTAAAAGATCGTTTCCTTTTTTTATTTACTAATATGATAATTCTGCGGCAATTTTTTTTCAATGGTTTTCATAAATTTGATATCTACCAACTGTTTTATTACATAATCTCTTTTAAAAAAAAATCTTTTTTTTCATACTTAGAAATAAGTACAAAGGGGGAGTAAATATGAAAAAAAGCTTACTATATTTATTTTGTATTAGCATAAACAGTGTTTTTCTTATGCAAGCAATACAAAAAGCTATTATTATTGTACCAGTAGCAGATTTGATTGGTGCACCCGTATCAAATATAAAAACATATAAAAGATTGCCACTATGTGGCGGAAAAATAAATCCTTTTGAAGCATGCATACGAATGAATCAACTATTATTTAATGTAATAGTTGAAGTTTTAGAGCAAAAAAATAATCAAGTAAAAATAACTATTCCACACCTTTTTTTTACAACAAAAACAAACACGCAACCTTATACAACCTACTGGACACACGCAGACAATATTATATTATTAGACACCTTGCACGAAAAAGGACTAAATATAGACAAAATTCCACAGCCATTCGATTTCAAAAAAAATAACATCGAATATGCCATGCGCAACACAATCGTTTTACTACGGCCACATTACGATAAAAAAATAGAATACCATTTTTCTGCTGGAACACGGTTTGTACAAGTCAACACAAAAAAGAACAAAACAAATTATCACCACGTGTATGCATTTGATAAAAAAACAATGGCATTCAAAACGCTTCTACTTCCCAAAAAAGTGTGTTTAGTCCAATCAAAACTTACCACACATAAACAACGAACACAGCTTTTTGTAAAACTTTTACGCAGTTGGACACATCTTAATAATGGCGTAATTCCCTATGTGTGGGGAGGCTGTAGTTTTATCGGCACAAGCAATGATCGAGGTTTTTCGGAAACAATACATATACAAAACGATAAACCTGCATACTCCTTTTTTACCAAAACAGATTGTACAGAATCACCAAAGACAGGGCTCGACTGCACTGGCCTGATCGCACTTGCTGCACAAATAGCTGGTATTCCCTATTTCTTAAAAAATAGCACAACAATAACACAACATTTGCAACAAATCAAAAAAGACCAACCCTTTGAAGAAGGAGATATTATCTGGATTGATCGGCACGCGATGGTAATCAGTAATATTAAAAAAAATCTTCTTGTTGAGGCGCGCCATTATAGCCATGGCTATGGTATTGTACACGAAATTCCGTTACACAAACAATTTAAACAAATTACTACGTACAAAAAACTTGCCGATGCTGTTTTTAACAAAAAAAAGGTTTCAAGAATAGATAAAAACGGCAGAATAGTCGAAGTGCTACCTCGGATTAACATTTTTAAGATGGCAAGCACATGGAAGTAGAAAAATCACCCTATCAATGCATCAAGTACTTCTTGTGGCTTTTTCAACACTTTTGCAAGCATATAAGGCGTTCTTCCGTTGTCATCTTTAGCTGTAAAATTCGCCCCTCGCAATTTCAATATTCCTATAACCTCAAGTAAAATACGTATTTGCTCTTCTTGTTTTTCATTTTTTCGAAATTCTATTTTTTGGCGAGCAACAAGGTGTAAAAGCGTTATTTTAGATTTATTTGCAACAGTGACATTTGCATCAAAATTTTTTTGAATACATTGCTTTAGTTCGTATGGTTCGCTGTATTTTCCAAAGTTAATATTATCATTAATAGCCTTAATAACCGCTTCATTTTGTTCTTCAATAGTATATAATTCACCTTCCAAGGGAAAAAGATTTCCAGTAGATATACAAGCAAAAGACTCTTGTGTCTGAAAATCTCTTTCATAAAGATACGAAAAACGTTCTTCCCCTGAGCAACACCCATAACCCAAATCCATATCTTTTTGCTCATCAATGATAACAGCACCAGGAATAGGTATTGGATTACTTGCTTTTTTTATTATACCTTTTTTCTCCATAGCATGAAGCGATGTAATCAACAAAAATAAGTAGACAAAAAAAAAGTGAAAAAACATAGTAACTCCTTTTGTATACATATTGCACAATATAAAACATTATCCAAGATAAACATTATTCAGAAAAAGAAAAAATTGTTTACTACGGAAATAAATATATTTATTGATTCTTAAAAGAAGGAAAGGGAATACGAGATACCATAAGTAATGATATAACAGAAACAAATAAAATAATACCTAACGGCTGCAATACCATGCGCAATGGCATCAAAATAAACCAATGTGAACATATAACAAGCGATGCAAGAATGCATGCAGATACAGTTGTAGGTAATCCGGTGAAGTAAGAATAATTTCCGCCTTCAGCAACATTAAAGCGAGCGAGCCGAAAAAGACCAGCACATAAGTACAATACAAGCACCAAAATCCCTAACAGCCCAAATTCATTAAAATACCAGCTATATAACAAAATTGTTGGTGCAAAGCAAAAAGAGATTGCATCACCAAGCGAATCCAGCTCCATTCCCAAATAACTGGTAGTTTTAAATGCACGAGCTAATTTGCCATCGATAAAATCCATAAATGCCGCAATTATAATACAATACGAAGCAATAACATAATGATCTTCAAGTGAACTAATACCTGAAAGAAAGCCAAATAACACATTTGCAAACGTAAAAAAATATGGAATCAAAAACAGCTTACGCCTACCAGATTCACGTATTGCTTTTAACCGTAAACCTATGTTGGACATGTCCATCTCCCCAAAACAGTTTTTCCACCATACACTCGTTGCCCTAAACCAACTGAGAGTACCACATCATCTGGCAATAATACATCAACACGTGATCCAAATCTGATCATACCATATTTATCACCAGCACCAACTGATTGGCCACTTTCAACCCAGCAACAAATACGACGCGCAACCATACCAGCAATTTGACGTACTAGCACCATTTTACTATTTTTGTGCATAATCAGTAAATCATTTCGCTCATTCAATTCAGAACTTTTCGGCAAAAATGCCATCGTAAATGTTCCTGGTTTATAGTTTACTTTTTGAATAATACCATCAATAGGCACCCAATTAACGTGTACATCAAGCGGTGAGAGAAAAATAGAGACTTTTTGCACATATCCCTCAAACGCACCGCTTTTGTCATATTGTATATCAACTATTTTTCCATCAGCTGGGCAAATTACTATCGTTTTATCTTTAAGCGCCTGCAAACATATTCGCTCTGGATTGCGAAAAAAATAAAGACTAAACACGATTAACCCAAGCGAAATGTATAGAAACGGTCTAAAAAATAGGAACCCCATACCACCAAGCAACACAAGTACTGCAAAAATATAAATACCTTCTGTCCACAATAAATTTTCTTTAAAAAACTCAATCATTACTTCACCTTTGTGTGTAAGTAGTAAAAAAAATGGGCATCCTGTTAAGGATACCCATTTTTACGTGAAAGAAGAAATGGTGAAGTATACAAATTATTTTTTATGAATATTTTTTTCTTAATACTTCACATGTTGCTTCTGCAGCTTCTTTTCTTGTTGGATACAACAATACATTTCGAGTTATAAAGTATCCTAAGGCACCAATTCCAAGTCCATAGCCACAATACTTTATTGAATAACTTTGGCAAAGCTTTTTCTGAAGTACAACAGAAGCAGCTAATCCTATACTAGAAGTTCCCAAATATGACATGTACTTTGGCAACCAACTACAACAGCCATTCAACATACCATAATTATTTCCACAAAGTATTATGTTAATTATTTTGTCACGTGATCGAGGTTTGCTCAAAAAGAAACTAGGTATAAGTGTCTTAGCTAGGAGACCAGGCACACGTCGCTTCCAGCTGTTATTTTGACTTTGAGTATCTATATATTCATATATTCTTTGATTAAGCGTTTCATTTGCACCGACAGTTGTCACACCAACTCCTAATTGATTTTTAGTAACTGAAGATACATTTTGACTATCCGTAACACCTAAAATAGATTGCTCTATATAATCAGCAGAACACCCAGTAAGCGTTTCAAGATCATCGAGTGCTTCTCTGTAATTTTTATTATCACATGCTTTTCTAACAGCTGAAGCAATTTTTTTTCTATCGGATCCGCCATAACCAAATATACCAGCTCGTTCAAATCGTAACGCCATACAACCAGTAATACCAGCAACTAATCCTGTTGTCGCACCCCTAACATTATCTGCATGAAAAATACCACTAAATAACCCAGAACGCAAATAATTCAACGGAGCTACAATGTTCACTATTCTTGGTAATTCACTGTTATTAGCAGTACAAGAACCTACAAAAGTTGGAATTGTTTGCACTCTGCAATTATACAAATGTTTTGGATTTAAGAAACTATAGACAGATTTTGGAAAATAGTTATAAGCAATGATGCCACCAATAGCGGCAGGAATACCAAAAACTAGAACTTTTTTGAAAGCTCTTTGACCAAATGTTTCTTTTTCTTGAGCCATTGCTCTTGTTTGTGGTATCACAAAAGCACTAATGAGCAGTACAAATAATAAATTTTTTATATACTTTTGCGTTTTCATATACACATAACCTCTATTTTATTTTACTTTCACTATCATGGAAAATAGGCTCTTTTACGTGAGGGTACAAAGAGCCTATTTATATATTAACTTAAGCTAACCTTTTTTTTGCCCAGTTCCAGATGCCAGTAAACTTAAGAGTCTTGTAGACCACTACAGAACCAATAACTATTGTTGCAACTTTACTTTTTGCTATATCTGCAAGTATATCGCAACCAACATTCCATGCTGAAGCAACAAAGTTTGAGCATGCAATACCTATCTCTTCGTAAGGGACAGCTTTAAAAGGTACACGACTACCTTCAAGCATAATTCTGGTAATTACCTGCTTAACATCGGAATCTTGCAAAAGAGAACTTACGGCCTCCATACCATATTTACTTACAATATCTTTAAGCGTCTGACCCGCTTCCAAAGCTTGTAACAAAACCTCTTTTGTAATCACATCTACAGCGCATGTACCATTGGCAAAAACCAATGCCGGTGACGCAACACCAAACGTAAATAATAAAGCTAATACTTTAGCTTTTAAGAATGTATTCATTAGAATAACCTCCGTTTTTATAAAAAATCTTATTTGACCACTCATACTCCACACAATGCTCGGTAAGATAATGATCAAACCACCATTTAACTTCCCTATTAGAATAGTATTAATATTTCATATTGTCAAATAAATATTTATATAATAATTAAATAGTTTCATAGGTTGTTTTGTAATCGATCTAGAAGGAACTTTAGACAAAAGCACGATTTTACCCTATACAATAGACTATTCATCGTATAAAGCCCGCTAAGCATATGGATTTGAAGGGTATGTATTGGTGCGCCCGATAGGATTCGAACCTATGGCCTACAGATTAGGAATCTGTCGCTCTATCCTACTGAGCTACGGGCGCCACAAAGTAAAAATTTGAAGTAAGAACGGCATAGTCAATCAAAATGTGGCATTACCAACCACTTTACGCGTAGGCTGGTGCGCCTGGCAGGACTCGAACCTGCAACCTACGGATTCGAAGTCCGGCGCTCTATCCAATTGAGCTACAGGCGCATATACGTAATTTCACCTCCATATATGTACCAAAAAAAACAGTTTTTGGCCAATTTTTTCACCTATCATTGACCAAAAATAACATACTCGCTATTCTGATAAGAATATCAAAAACATTAAATAAGGTTTGATTATGAAGCATAAAACTTTGCTAAAATATGTTTTTTTTATCGCAATTGCATATCTGGGGCTTCATTATGCTGTATTAAACGATAGTCCGTCCACAAATGCATCAGGAGCTTCCAATAGCACTCAAGAAAAATTCACAGTACACGAGTTGGACAAAAAATTTTTAGCCAATATTGAAACACTTAGCGAACAACTACACGTTGCATTAGCAATAGCACATGACTCAGGAGATCCAATACGAATCAAAAAATTTAGTGTACTTGAAAAAGAACTCAAGGACATCGAAAAAAAATACCGAAAAAATTCTCCTGCAACCGCAATATTAGGACCATTTGGCACTGCAGCAATTGTACTAAAAGAGAAAAAGCTCGCCAACCAATTACTAAAACTAACCAACAATGTTGGCACACTTATTCACCATTATGCAATGACAGAAAAGCCAACATTTACTCCAGCAAATTCACTTGAGCTTGCATTGGAGCAAAATCGACATGTACTTGAGGTTTTGATTAGTTAACAATGCAGAGGGTCATCATACTCTTTTAAAATATGCCAAAAATTCTTTGTTACCTGTTGTACCCTCAATTGGTGAATCAATCACGCCCACTAACTCAAACCCATATTCTTTAACCGCATCAGTGACACGTTTGATAACTTCTTTATGAATCTTTGAATCTTTAATAATACCACCACGTCCAACCTGTTCTTTTTTTGCTTCAAATTGAGGTTTAATCAGCGTTACTAATTCACCATCTTCTTTTAATACTGCACACACAGCATGCATTACTTTGATTATTGATATAAAAGAAAGATCAAGTGTTACCAGATCAACTAATTCACCAACCGCCTCCAAGTGACGCAAGTTAGTGCGTTCCATTAATACAATACGATCATCTTTACGAATCTTCTCGCTCACCTGACCATAGCCAACGTCAATACCATATACTTTTTGCGCATCCTTTTGTAATAAGCAGTCAGTAAAACCACCAGTAGAAATACCAGCATCAAGAATAACTAATCCAGCAACATCTATGTTAAAGTACTCAAGTGCTCTTTCTAATTTAAACCCGGCACGGCTAACATATTTTGGTTCATGAAAATCACAAACCAACACCGCATCTGGCACAACCTGTGTACCTGGCTTATCCAAAACTTTACCATCAAGAGTTACTTTTCCTTGCATAATCCAGCTTTGTAATTGCTGGCGGCTATACCTCGGATATCGTTGCTGTAATAGTTGGTCAAGTCTAATCTTCATTTTTTTATAAGCTATACAGTTTTAGTCGATTTTAACAATTGTTTAACTGTATCAGAAAGCGGATAATGATAATCTTTTGCCATTTGCTCTTCTTGAGCAAGAACTTTTTCAAACGGTAATGCAACAAATACATTTTCTGATGAACGCATAATATGATCTGAAGCCTTTATTGTTAAAAATTTATTACCAACACCACTTTTAAATGCACCACGCAAATCTTCAAGTGTACGAACTTTTACCCCATTAACTTCATTGATAGTTGCACCAAGAGATAGCGTACGCGATTTATATAACTCTGATGTACTAAAAATATGCGTTACCACCAATTGCGGTTCTGTTTGATTTTTTATTTCTGCATATTTTGCCAGGCCAGACGCACCTTGTGCCAAAATTTGTATATGATTTATAGTAAGCGGCATAATAACCATACCTGCAACAACTTCATAATCAATATCTTCAAATCCTGGGTATACAGTACGTATAGGGGGTAATTCAGTTTGGCTAAATTTAACGTTCATTGTCTTACGATGTCCATTACGATAAACAACCAAATGAACATCTTGCCCAACAGACAGGCGAGAAACATAGTCAACAATAGATACTTTATCTTCTGACCACGGCACGTTCATCTCGCCATACATGTCCAACTTATGCCCATTAATTGCGTAAATCATATCACCACGTTGCACGCCAGCTTTATACAAAGTACTTCCTTTTACTACCTCGATAACATAGCAGCCGCCTGGTTTTGGGTTTCCCAAAAACTCAGTCAAACTTTCTGTTGCATTATTATAAAGAACACCCAGAAACGGTTTGCGCAATAACGGAATCTCGTATAAATCGGGCAAAATTATTTTTAAATCGTTAATAGGAATAATATACCCAACATTTTGCGCACCAACAACACCAGCGAAGTTTACTCCAATAACATCACCATTAGAATTAAGTAACGGTCCACCAGAGCTTCCCGGATTAATTGCTGCACTCATTTGAATCATATGTTGCTCTCTGCCACTGATCACCCCCGTTGTACTTTTGAGTGATTGTTGGCCAAGTGGATATCCAAGAGCCATAACTTCATCAGACCGTCTAACTAAATCTGAATCACCTAATTCAAGTGCAGGAATTTTTCCAAGCTCTTTTTCAATACGCGATGAACTTTCGTTAGTTAATTGCAAAAGTGCAAGATCGTGGTCGGGGCTTATTCCTTTAATTTCTGCATCCAAAAACTGTTTTCCCATCGATGGTACTTGGAACCATATGGCTTTTGCTTGATTAATAACATGCGCATTGGTGATCAGACAAACATTACCTTCATACCGAATAAAAAAACCACTTCCACGCGATGTCTTCTGTGTCGGCGCCTTATACGGTTCTAACATATTAAATTCAGCCGTTTGAGCAAAAATTTGTACAACTGTATCTTTAACTTTTTTTTGAACAGGCCGCCACACTTGTGATTGTGACACCACTCTTTGTATTATCGGTTGATTCACATCGATACTACTAGCTACCTGTCCACGCTCACCAACAAGACCATTCATCATACTGTAGAGCTCTTGCTGATTATGATACATCTTCCATATAAATCCTATGCCACCAACAACGGTTAGGCATAAAAAACCTAATGCCGCACACAAAATTGATTTAACTTGTTCCACAGAAGTTCTCCTTGGGTTTTTCTATTTGAAACAACATCGACATGCAACTTTCATTTTTTTGTCACATTTCGTCATATTTTGGTTCAGTCTAGCTCAATTTTGATACAAAGACCAGCCGCAGACAAATAGTGCCTTTTGACAATAAAAATCAAAACGGTTCACGCGTACCTGCAACTTGTCTGACATCTCTCAATAGACTGCCACTATATGAATGAGTATAATATATAATTTAAATACGTATTCGTACTTTTTCTAAACCTGCACAGCAGCGGGCCATAAGGAAAACAACAATGTCAGTAACGCTAGAAAAACTCACTGCATTATGTAAGAGAAAAGGGTTTGTTTACCAATCAGCAGAAATATATGGCGGCCTAAACGGTGTATACGATTTTGGCCCTCTGGGAAGCTTGTTAAAAGAAAATATTCGCAATGCATGGAAAAAATCACTTGATAAAACTAATTTTGATATTGTGTATTTAGAGGGTTCTTTACTCGGTGCACCAGCCGTATGGGAAGCATCAGGACACGTTCAGCATTTCCACGACCCAATGGTTGATTGCCTTAACTGCAAACATCGTTACCGGGCAGATGAAATACATTTGGAAAAACCCTGTCCACATTGCGGGCAAAAGAAATGGACTGATACGCGCCAATTTAACATGATGTTCAAAACGCAAGTAGGTGCTGCTGCAGATACAACATCTATTGCATATCTTCGTCCAGAAACTGCACAATCAATTTTTGTAAACTTCAAAAACATTCTTTCAACAACACGAGTAAAAATTCCGTTTGGCATCGCGCAAATTGGTAAAGCTTTTAGAAATGAAATTACACCTAAGCAATTTTTATTCCGTATGCGTGAATTTGAACAAATGGAAATTGAGTGGTTTTGTAAACCAGAACATGCCGGAACCTATTTTGAACAGTGGCAACAAACACGTTTTGATTTTTATAAAACAATTGGTCTCAATGATAAAAAAATTCGTCTGCGTAAACACGAAAAAGACGAGCTTGCCCACTACTCAACACAATGTACTGATATTGAATACGAATTTCCATTTGGTTTTAAAGAACTTGAGGGAATTGCACATCGTGGTAATTTTGACCTAAAGCAACATTCTCAATATTCTGGTAAAGAATTAGGCGTATTTGATGATGCAACCCAGCAAACATATACTCCACACGTTGTTGAGTGCTCTGTTGGCGTTGATCGTTTATTCTTAACAGTGTTATTTGATGCGTATGATGAAGATACTATTGAGGGTGAAACTCGCACAGTACTTCGTTTAGCACCACAGCTAGCACCCATACAAGTAGCATTGTTGCCACTAACCAAAAAACAAAGTATACAAACTGAAGAAATTTTTCACCGCTTGAAGGAAGCTGGATATCGCGTGCAATTTGATGTCTCAGGCTCTATTGGTAAGCGTTATCGCCGACAAGACGAAATTGGTACACCATATTGCCTTACATACGATTTTGACAGCGAGAATGATCGCAAGGTTACAATTCGAGATCGTGATACAACTAAACAAGATCGCATCGCCATTGATCAGATTAAAAATTATTTGAAGTGAAAACAAAAAGGCGGTAATGTTTCAGCGTACGTACACATGGATGTGTTCTAAAGTAAACTCAAAATATGCTTCGCTTGCACTTGGTATACTTTTTTACTTAGAAGCAATTTGCTTCCTGCCAACCGACCCTATGCTTATTTTTTATTGTATAGAAAAAAGAGAGTATTCATTATGGTTTGCTACCATTGCAACAATAGGTTCTGTTTTTGGTGGTATTACTAGTTATATGATTGGTTTTTTCTTGTGGTATCAATTAGGTTACCAAATAATTCATAATTGGCTTGTTAACAAAATGATAAGCGCCGATTCATTTGTTTTTTTGTGTTCACAATATAAAAAATATGAATATTGGGCTATATTAGTTGCTGGCTTTACCCCTATACCCTATAAAGCCGCAACATTAACAGCCGGATTTTGCAAGCTTTCTTTTATTCCCTTTGTGTTGTGCTCAGCCATTGCAAGAGGTACTCGATTCTTTTTAATTGCTATTATAATGAAAAAATGGGGACATCATATGAAAAAAACTATTGATCGATACTTACATTGGGTGGTTATCGCAATTCTTAGCGCTATCATATTATTCCTTATCTGTTGGTTTTATTGGTAATGTTTTCTTATAAAAACCTTTTTTTAGCGCTTTTTTCTTGGTATAGTACTTTCTTATTTAGTATAATAAACATAAAGAATGCACCGTAATGTTAGGGTTAGGTACACTGTAACAGTAGGAATACTTATATGAAGTTTTGTGTCATTGGTCTAGGGCGTTTTGGTTATCAAGTAGCAGCTGGATTGGCAGAAAATGGTATGGAAGTAATGGCCATTGACAGCAATGAAGGCATTGTTGCATCAATTCGCGATAGAGTCACTCAGGCTGTATGCATGCGAGTTACCGATGAAGCATCACTGCGATCAGTAGGTGTGGATGAAATGGACACCGTTATAGTAGCAATGGGAGAAAATTTTGCTCAATCAATTTTGATTACCGCACTTTTGAAAAAAAGACTTAAAACACATACCGTTATCACTCGCGCTATTAACGAAATCCATAAAGAAATTGTACAGTTGGTTGGTGCTGATGAAGTCATTCTTCCAGAAAAAGAAATTGGTATTCGCTTGGCGGATAATTTAAGTACACCGTATACTGAACTAGTACGATTAACAAAGAATTACTCTATCAGTCAGATTACAGCACCCGAATCAATGATAGGTAAAACACTTGAAGAACTTCACTTATATCAAAAATACCAGGTAAAATGTATAGGTGTTCAGGTTGATGAAAATATTGTTTCTACCGATCCGCAATATGTTATTGCTGAAAATGACAAAATTATTGTAGCCGGTGAAAATAAGCACATGGAAAAGATCACTAAGCTATAAATCAAACTATTAGAATAAACAAAAAGAACCTAGTTTTTTATACTGGGTTCTTTTACTTACTAAATCAAAATTTTTATATTGATTCAATTCTAATAACCGTCAACGGCTGTCTGTGCCCTTGTTTGACACGCACTTTTTGACGACGTTTAAAGCGGAACGCAATCTTTTTCTTGTCTTTCATCTGTTTGATAATAGACGCTTTGATCGGTGTTGCGAGATATGGTTGACCGATTTCAAACTGTTCATTGCCAGACTTTTTAAAAAGAACCTCTTTAAACTCTAAAGGGGTACCGGCTTCGCCTTCTATTTTTTCGATAGCAATTGTTTTACCCTCTATGGCTTGATATTGCTTGCCACCAGTTTGAAATATGGCGTATTTATCGAATTTTTCTACATGTTCCATTGTGTCTCATCCTATCGATAAAATGTAGTTCTTAGTTTTTTAGTATAGCAAAAAACAGTATTTAATCTACCCTCATGTTCTAAATAAACACTTCCATTCCTCACCCCTTTGACAAATAATTTCAATCTGCAATAATAATACATATATGGTATATAAATTATGTTAAATAGGTGGTAGATTATTATGTTACGTAAATTAACTGCAGCGTTTCTCATTATATGTTTGTTATTTAGCTTCGCTCATGCTCAAAAAAATAGCTGGAAAAAAAAGATTCAACAACTACAATGGCAACAACAACCAAAAAAACATTTACTTGCTCAGTGGGGATACGACTATCCTCAAATATTTACAATCCCAATGTATGTAGGGTTGGCTCTAACCGGATTTATTGTGCGTAAACGAATTATTCACACATTCAAATGGTGGTCCAAGCACACGCTCGTACAAACACCAGAAAGATTTCTTAATCTATTTAGCAGATCAAAAATAGCAAAATCGAGCATTAACTTTGTATATAAAAACGTTATTGGATTTTTGATTCCTGGAGGCTCACTTATTGCATGTTTAATTGCAACTCATACAGGCATAACAACAGTGGGAAAAAATGCATGTCACGTTGAACTACTTGGTAAAGGTATCCCCCACAACAAATGTACCGTGCGATTTGGACTTACCTATGGTTGTAAAGATCTATGTAATAACTCAGCAGAAAAATAATAAATGGAGATTATATATTATGTTACGTGTATTAACAACAACTTTTTTAAGTATGTTCTTAACATTTAGTTTAATTCAAGCAAATCAAACAGATCAAACCGATGGATATCGAGATAAAAGACCTTTTTATAGCTCTAGCCTTGTTCAAACAGTATACCAACGTCCAGGTATTGTATCTGTACTTGTCCACGGCGGTATTGCATTTCTCTTTCGTAAAAAAATTAGCACTGGTTTACACTATTGGCGTACATTTCATTTTTTAAAACGCGTACCAAAAATGATTATTAATCCATTTATTGCATTTTTATATCCAAAGGTTATGCCATATTGCGTACCAACAATAGCATTATGGATAAGTTATAACTGGGTAAAAAATCTCACTGAAGATCATTGCCATAACGTATTGAGGCAAAATAATTTACCACATAAAAATAAGGGTAAACTATTCAGTAATTGTGGCACTGACTGTATTAACTTTGATAGGTAAATTGTTTACAATATTATTTACACAAGTAAAGAAATAACAGTTAATTTTCTTTCAAACTCCACAATAAATCAAATGCTTTTTTGGGCGAGAGATTCTCATAATCTATTTCGCCCAATTTTTTTAACTGCTCTTTGAGCTTTTTGTTTTCGTCAACACGTTCTTTTTCCATAACTGAAGCTGGCTCATACATACGCTCTGTTTGCATACTTGAACCAGCTACATCGTTTTTTTGATGGTCACAAATACTACTAGCTAGCAAGCCTGATGTATTGTTATGCAGCATAAGTTCTTTCAAAATAGTTTCGGACCGATGTATAACTTCTTGCGGTAAACTGGCTAACTTAGCAACTTCAATTCCGAATGAACCATCAGCAATACCACGTATAATTTTGTATAAAAAAACAATTCCTCGTTCTGTTTTCTTACTTGCTGCATAATAACTAGCAATACCAGAAAATCGCTTTTGTAAGTTGGTTAATTCGTGATAATGAGTAGCAAATAAGCAGCGTGCCTGGATCGTAGAATGAATATACTCCACTACCGCTTGAGCGATAGCTAATCCATCAAACGTGCTGGTGCCACGGCCCACTTCGTCTAGAATAACGAGGCTATTTTTAGTTGCATACAAACAAATTGAAGCTGTTTCTTCCATTTCTACTAAAAAAGTACTTTTACCCTCTGCTACGTTATCGCTTGATCCTATACGGGTAAATATGCGATCTAACAATGCAATATCTGCCCGTTTTGCCGGCACAAATGAACCAATATGTGCCATAATGGTTATATGAGCTACTTGCCGCAGATACGTCGACTTGCCGCCCATATTAGGACCAGTAATAATCCATGTCGATTCCTGATTAGTTAACTGTGTATCATTTGGAATAAAAGCTACTTCTTGTGAACCTTCTACCACTGGATGCCTGCCGTTTTTAATAATAATTTCGCGAGAATCAGAAAACATTGGTTTTGTATACCCATTGTTATATGCAACACAAGCCAAACCTAGCAACGCATCTAAATGAGCAACTGCATGTGCAAGTTTTCTCAATGGAGTAATATAACCAGCAACCTCTTGTTTTATTTTTTCAAAAACTTCCCTTTCCGCTTCCTCAATTTCGTTACGTGCACTAAACAATTCGTGCTGTAATAATTGTAATTCAGGTGTGGTAAAACGAGTACGTCCCACTAACGTTTGTTGTTGTACATACTCTTCTGACACTGCATGTATATTTGATTTAGTTACCTCAATGTAATAGCCATGAACTTTGTTGTATCGAACTTTTAATGACGTAATCCCAGTTTTTTGTTGCTCACGCAGCTCAAGTTCTATAATTTTTTTGTTACCATTTTCGATCAGATCACGCAGTCTATCCAGATTGTGATCAAAACCAGTTTTTATAATCAAAGTGTTACTCGGCTCATCATGTAACGCTGCTACAAGCAGCTGTGTTAACACAGAAAAATCCGCTATATGTATATATACAACATTGATTAATGGAAGCTGTAGAAAATTTTGCAGAAAAATTTTTAAATTTGGTACAATTTCCAACACCCGCCGCAAACACGTATAATCATACACCGTTGCACGGCACAATGCGATGCGCCCAATCACACGTTCAATATCACCGATAGTCACTAAAAAATTTTCTAACTGTTGCACCAGTGATAGTTGCGCAATAAACAATTCTAAAACCTGCTGCCGTTGTTCAATTGCTGTTTTTTTTACTAATGGCCGAAGTAGCCATTTTTTAATCATGCGTGAACCCATGGGTGTTATTGCCCCATCAAGCACTTCAAATAACGTATTTTTCCTGCTACTGTCTTGATTATTTTTAATCAGCTCTAAATTACGCTGCGTAGCACTATCAAGAATTAAAAAATCATCCGCTTGATAGCACTGGATGTTCTTAAACTGAGCAAGCGCTGCTTCTTGATTTTTGCGCAAATAAGCATAAAACGTTTTCAACGCATGTAACAAAGCTCTATGCTGCACAACATATTGCTGAATTTTTACAGAAAATTGCTCCGCTATCCATTCATCCATACCAGATACAGCATCAATATCAACTAATGTAGTAAAATATCCCTGCTTTCTAAAAAATGAATTGAACTGTTTTGCAACATCACCAACGGGCAATAAAATTTCATCTGGAAAAAAACGAATCAACTCTGATTCGAGCATTTTTTCTGCATTAATCGGTATAGTAGTTGCAAATAATTGTGCCGTTAACAACTCGCCAAAAAGTAACCCCCATTGATTGTTTATTGAAAAAAAAGAAAATAAATAGGAGGCAGATTTTGCATCTAATAATTTTTCATCCGTTAATGTTCCTGGCGTTAATACTTGAGTTACCCCTCGCTTAACCACACTACCCGGTTTTGGTGTCTCTAACTGATCACAGATAGCAACCTTAAAGCCACCGCGAACTAACTTGTTCATATAATGATCTTTTGCATGCACCGGTACACCGCATAACGGAATTGGTTCTCCATTTATTTTGCCGCGCTTTGTCAAAGCGATACCCAAATAAACGGCTGCTTTTTGTGCGTCTTCAAAAAAAAGTTCGTAAAAATCACCAACTTGAAAAAGCAACAATGTATCCGAATACTCTTTCTTAATATCATAATATTGTTGCATTAGAGGAGTTAATTTCATTTTTATATTCATATAAATACTTATTACCAATTCTGGTTAAATATGCTTGTAGTATACTTACAAACAAGTAAAAAGATAAGATTTTTAAACAGAACAATATGGTAAATTTTAAAAAAAACAAAAAAGAAAATATCGCTCAATAACGAAGAAAAAAATATTGATAAAAAATATTAAGCTATTTGTTGCACTAGCATTCACCCTTTATTCTCTTTTGTAACAATTATAAACGCAGCTTTATAACGCTCAATAGTATTGATAATTTCTGTTTTCAGTTGTGCTATAGATAGCTCAATTTTTTGCGGAGCATCAGTATCAGTGGAATTTTCTTGCATATGCTTCAATAGTGCTTCTATTTCATGGCAACGATCGTTAACACAACTAAACAAGTAGCACGACATCATACTCAAACCATGAGCAGTTACCACCTCTTTTGGAAGCTGATAGTTACCATACTCCATAAAAGCAATAATATCCTCAAGCTGATCAACCAATCTGTTACATGAGCGTGGCAACATTGCCATATAAAATTCACGTTGATACTCAGAAATATCTCCTGTATGTAATTGTTGAGCTGCATGTTGCAACTCTTGTAATGTCTCTTCAAGCGTCGTTTTTGCTTCGATAAACCATTTTAAGTCGCGATTAGCAAATATTTTTTGTATATAATCATTAGCTCGGCTAATACCAATTAAACCAACTGATGCAACTAAACCATCACGTATTTTTCCGCCAATATATTTTGTCCAATCCAATAGACCAGATGTGGGTGTCAATTTTGATAAACAAACATTTAAAGTTGCTATCTGCACCTTTAACTGAGTAATTTTTTTACTCATTGCAATAGAAATATCTTTTAACTTAAAAAGTACTTGTGTAATTTGTTTATTGTCAAAAACATCTTGCGTGCTTTCTGGTACATATTGCTGAAAAAGCTCTGATAGTTTTTGCGTATCAGTAACATCAATATGTTGAACGCTATAACACCGCCATATAAGATAGGTTATTGCACCTCCAATAGTAGTCACTGTTGCACCGCGCAAACCATATCGCCAACACTTATTTCTAAATAACAGTCTATCGATTTTTTTTCTATTTATATCAATTCGCTCTTGCGTTATGCGCTCAATAGGTACTATTTCACCCAAAATCCCCTCGGCCTTTGGTACAGTATCATCAATATTTTTTTCTACCACAACTGGCTGAGCCGAAACTGTTGATACTACATCACCTACTATTACAGAATCTGATGCAATACCACTAAAAGGTAACAACAAAAAAATTACTAAAGTAAAAATAAAATTTTTATTCATGGCACACATTCTCCATTTATTGTTTTCTAGACTTAGACCCCATTTACTCTTAAATATAGTAAAATATAAAATAAAACTCAAATTTTGAATTCTATTTGAAAATGTTTCGCGAGCCAAAAATTACAATGTGAAACATTGCAGTCTAATTATCTTTGTATGCCACACGACTATCATCTTTTTTCTCCGACGATATACAAACTACCTCTCCATTAACACTATATGAGCCATTATAAGCAGATACAAAAGATTTTAAACGAGTAAGATAATTTGGATTATGACGAGGTTCAAAGTATAATATAAGGGTTACATCAATTGGACTGTTTTTATGTGCTTCAAGACTTTTTTGTATTGCATCAACAATCCATTGTGTTTTATTCTCAAAAACACCGCCGCCCATCATCGTTAAAAGTACTTTTTGACGAGAAGAAGTATCCTTTACTCGTTGACTAGCTGCAGATAACGTATAATGATATGAAGCCATCAAACATCCTTTGGCAAAGGTCTCAAGGTTTTCCTTTTTGTTTATTTTCTTTTCTTCCTCTTCAGCTTTATTTGAATTTACTATATGCCCTATTCTCAAATCGGATAGATTAAGCGCTGAGGTAAGCACAAGTGTTACTTGTTGCCCATGATTATTAGTGATTCTGGCTTCAACATTTGCTGGTCCTCTAGGAGAAATATCTGTTAAAATAGGAGTAACTTCAGTATGCAAACCCACCATAATATTTCGCCACCACTCTCCACCTTTCTCATCATTACTCTGCTTGCTCCAATCACAATTAGCAATGGATGTATAACCGTCGTAAGTTGGCAATCCATAATACATTGGTATCTCTTGTGAATTAATCTTAATATCACTAAGTAAGTTAACTTCATCACAAAAATGATAACGATAAATAGAAGCTGGTAACGTTGCTGTTGCAACCGACTCTCCCTGAACAAACCCTTCAGAACTATTAGTATAATGACTCACACCACGACCCATTCCCTCCAAACAATTGAATCGGGAAGCAACTTGAACAAATGCACCATTATACTCAGATTGTGAAAGTAGCGAAGTTATATTAACAAGATCTTCGTACTTATTACCATCTTCATCCCTTGTTCTTGTAACAATATTAAAAATTAAACCATTTTTGCTATTATTTTCAACATCTTCTTCGGTATCAGAGTCTTCTTCAAAATCAGCATCTTTTTTATTTGTCTCTAATAAATTAAAAACTGCAAAAGTACCATATGGATATGTTGCTTTGCTATAACAAGGAACAAGTATGTTTTGCTCAATAATAGATTCCTTTTTCCAAAACTCCCACCATCGCGACTTTACTCTATTGCTTTTATATTCCCAAACATGTGGTTTAAATGTTTTATTATTCGCATCAATAAACCTTTTCCTATCATCGTCGCTTAGATTAGCAAAATTGCTCTCATTGATACCCATAACTAATTTAAACTGATCTAGATTTTTAGTCTTTTTATCTTTATCATCATACTCTGATCCCCGAAGCTTCTCATACCTCTCATTCTCTCTTATCTGTGCTGCTTTTTTGACTTTTTTTGCATAATAGTTTGCATACCATGTTACTCCTACAATACCAACACTAACAAAAATCGTCTCTCTGGGATATTCTTTTACAAAATCACGTAACTGAGAAAGATACCCAGTATTCGTAGTACACGAAACACAAATAAGACAAAACATCACTAACTTGTTAAAAAAATCTATGGATTGCATATGTGCGATCTCCATGCGAATTACATAACAATAAATAAGTTTATTCCACCGCATTTAATATATATTTTTGTATTGATCTTGTAAGCCATACAATTGATTCATTATATCTTGCTCCGGCGTAGTATACAATATGAGGATTACATCAATTGAATTGTTTCTATGTGCTTCAAGACTTTTTTGTATTGCATCAACAATCCATTGTGTTTTATTCTCAAAAACACCGCCGCCCATCATCGTTAAAAGTACTTTTTGACGAGAAGAAGTCTCCTTTACTCGTTGACTAGCTGCAGATAACGTATAATGATATGAAGCCATCAAACATCCTTTGGCAAAGGTCTCAAGGTTTTCCTTTGTGTTTATCTTCTCCTTCTTTTTCCCTTTAGCTTTGTTTAAATTTGCTATATGCCCTATTCTAGAATTGGATAGATTAAGCGCTGAGGTAAGCACAAGTGTTACTTGTTGCCCATGATTATTAGTGATTCTGGCTTCAACATTTGCTGGTCCTTTAGGAGAAATATCTGTTAAAATAGGAGTAACTTCAGTATGCAAACCTATCCTAATACTTCGCCACCACTCTTTATCTTCCTCATTATCACTCTGCTTGCCCCAATCATAATTAGCAATAGATGTATAACAGTCTGTAGTTGGCAATCCATACTTCATATCTTTCTTGTCTATTACAGATTGAAGTAAGTTTATTCCAGAATCATTAATTTTTTTACTAGACAAAAAATAATAGCGATAAATAGAAGCCGGTAACGTTGCTGTTGCAACTGACTCTCCCTGCGCAAACCCTTGACGACTATCAGTATAATGACTCACACCACGACCCTTGCCCTCCAAGCAATTAAATCGGGAAGCAACTTGAACAAATGCACCATTATACTTAGGTTTTGAAATGAGCGAAATTATGTCAACACTACTTGTGTTATTTTTATTTCCTTTTTCAATAATATTAAATGTTAAACCGCCACAAACACCGCAAGAATATTCTCTTTGATAATGTTTGCCAAATGCATCAACCCTAAAGTCACCGTATGGATATTTTTTATTACTATTACAAGGGGATAATACTTTTTTCCGAGAAAAATATAATGTCCGCCACAAAGGCTTTGTAACCCAAACATGCGGTATAAACACTTTCTGATCCTTATCAATAAACTTTTTCTTATCCTCTTCATTTAGATTCACAAAATCATTTTCGCTTATGCCCATCACTAATTTAAACTGATCTAGATTATTGATGTACTTATTTTTCTTTACGTCACTTAATTGACGATAGCCACAATACAATTTATTATCTTTCCACTGCCTCCTTTCTTCTTCAGTTTTTGAATAATAAATTTTTGTATACCATAGTGCTACTGCTGCAACCCCAGCACCAACAGCAATCGTCGCTTTTGGATGTTCTTTGACAAAATCACGTACCTGAGAAAAATAACCTGCATTCGTAATGAATGAAACACATGTGAAACAAAACATCACTAATGTTTTAAAAAAGTCCACTAATTGCATATTTGTAATCCTCCGCGCATTACACAATAATAAAAATTGATAGCTAAATAAAAACCAAGCATTCTTATATTATTCATTATTTATTAAACATTTTTTTCAAATAACGCCCCGTATGACTACTTCCATTTTTAGAAACGTGCCGCGGTGTACCTTTGGCAACAATAGTACCGCCACCATCGCCCCCCTCAGGGCCAAGGTCGATAAGATAATCAACCACTTTAAGCACATCAAGATTATGTTCAATAATAATCATTGAATTACCTTTATCAACAAGTTTGTTTAAAACTAACAATAATTTTTCAATATCAACATTATGTAAACCAGTAGTTGGCTCATCTAAAATATATAAAGTATGCGAACCGCGCTTTGCCAACTCATCCACTAACTTGATTCTCTGTGCTTCCCCACCAGATAATGTTGTTGATGATTGCCCTAATTTTAAATACCCTAATCCAACATCACACAATAATTTTAATCGCTTTACAATTGTTGTGTGTGCTTCAAAAAAAATTACGGCTTCTTGTGCTGTCATTTCAAGAATGTGAGCAATATTTTTATTTTTATATGTAATCTGCAACGTCTCTGTATTATACCGTAAGCCATTACACGCTTTGCAAGTCATCATAACTTCTGGCAAAAATTGCATATTAACCTTGATGACACCATCGCCATTACAATCAAAACATCTACCATCAGCAATATTAAAACTGAATCTCCCCACTTTATAGCCACGAGCATTACTTTCTGGCAATGAAGCAAATAACTTCCTGATGTAATCAAAGACCCCCAAATAGGTTGCAGGATTTGAACGCGTTGTTCTACCAATTGGCGCTTGATCAATCACTACTAAGTGCCGCAATAAATCTGCACCCTGTACATCAGTATATTCACTGACTGTATTCATTCTTTTTTTACTTAAAAATTCTCTCTCAATAGCTGGTACTAATTCACCCATAATAAGTGTACTTTTTCCTGAACCAGACACACCAGAAATTCCGCACAATACACCAAGTGGAAATGCTACCGTTAAATCCTGTAAATTATGCTTATTTGCATGGTGCAAGGTCATAAAATTTTTTGGTTTTCTTACAACTTCAGGAACACCAATCGCGCGCCTGCCACTCAAATATGCACCCGTCAACGAATGTTTATTTTTAAATAACGCTTGTGGCGAACCAACAGCAGTTACTTGCCCACCATGAATACCAGAAGCAGGCCCCATATCAATTACATAATCTGATTGTTCTATAGTATCAGTATCATGCTCAACCACAACAACCGTATTACCTTGATCTCGCAATGCTTTTAATGTTGCAATTAATTTATCATTATCACGCTGGTGCAACCCAATACTTGGCTCATCCAAAATATATAATACACCACTCAGCGCTGACCCAATTTGCGTTGCAAGTCTTATGCGTTGCCCTTCACCGCCAGAAAGTGTACAAGCTGAGCGATTTAACGACAAATAAGACAATCCAACATCAATAAGAAACTGTATTCGTCCTTTTGTTTCTATAAGCAATGTATTCACAATTTCTTGTTCAACATCACTCAGATACAGCTGAAAAAAAAAAGAATATAAATCTTTTATTGAGAGTGCTGCTAACTCACAAATATTTTTGTCACCAATGGTAACTGCTCGTGCAACATCATTCAACCGTGTACCATAACACATAAAACACGTTTTTTTTATTGCATATTTATCACCAAAAAAATCTGGATATTTTTCTTTCCACGATTGTTCATCACCCTGACCCCATGGCCACTCATGAATGATACCAAGGCCGCTACACTCTGTACATGCACCAATTGGAGAGTTAAATGAAAAATGACGTGGTTCAAGTTCAGGAATTGAACGTGCACATTTTAAACACATTTTATCTGAAGAAAACAATTGCTCACTATAATCAGCGATTACTTTGCATGTGTTACCAGCCAATTTGAAAGCAGTTTCAACTGCTTCATTTACTCGTGCTCGCTCGCCAGATGCAACCATTACTGCATCAATTAATACATCAATCGTATGTTTAAATGTCTTTTTCAGTTTTAGCTGTTTGATTTCATCTTCAGATTTAAATTTGTACCGCTGGCCATCAACCACAAAACGGTAATAACCGGTATGAAATAATTTAATTAACTCATTTACAAACTCGCCTTTACGTTCTTGTACAATTGGAGCAGTAATCATAACGGTTTGATTTTCAAATTCTTTACACAGTAATTGTGTAATTTTTTCTGAAGATTGTACCGCAATTGGTGCATGGCATTCTGGACAATGAATTTTACCAATTCGTGCAAAAAGAACACGAAGATAATCATATATCTCTGTAATTGTACCAACAGTAGAACGTGGATTTGAACCAACCGTTTTTTGTTCAATCGCAATGGACGGACATAAGCCATCAATACGATCCACATCCGGCTTTTTAGCAATACCCAAAAATTGACGTGCATATGAAGATAATGATTCCATATACCTTCTTTTGCCCTCAGCATACAAAATATCGAGTGCCAAAGAACTTTTACCTGATCCTGAGGGACCAGTTATCACCGTTAATGTATTTTTTGGAATGCTGACATCGATGTTTTTGAGATTATGCTCACGCGCACCAACAACTGTAATTCTATCGCCCCTTTGGCGACCCATGCGATCATTACGTGCATTATTTCTTTTTTTGGTCATGATACACTAAAATAATATGGTTTTTGTTTTGATTAGCATAACATAAAAAAGCTTTATACCAAAGTAAAAAACGGTATTTTTTATAGCATATAACTTACCACTGAATACTATTTGGGTAAAATATTTCTATACTGAAACCCTATATTTTTCCACTTGAGTATGAAATAATGCTCAATTTTTACTTTGCATTTTTTAGCAGAGATCGTATACTGAGAGACTCAAAAGAGTCTATTGCGTTGTAAGGCTAACAAAAAATGTATGGTGAATGTAGCTCAGTTGGTAGAGCACCAGGTTGTGGTTCTGGTGGTCGTGGGTTCGATCCCCACCATTCACCCCACTAAAATAGCTCGTCAAAAATTATGAATTTTTACGAAAAAAACCGGTACTATTTTTATAAACAGTACAATAATAACCGTCCACGTTTTTTCTGGGGAATAATGCTCTTTTTTATTGGCGCATCAATTATTTCTCGCACGCTCTTGGGAACGTCATTTCCAGTTGATATTGCCATTGGCGGTATCTTCCTATATTTCGGTTTAAAAATGATATTTGGCTGGCATCATAACAAATTTAAAAAGTATTATGATTAATAGTATGATGTGGGGAATAAGCCTAATTATTTTAGGTTTATTGCTCATAATAAAAACAATTTTTGGTATTACTATACCAGTGGTTCGTGTTGCAATTGGTGCATTATTTATGTACGCCGGCATCACACTGATTACTGGTATTGGCTCATATTCAAGTAAGCAAACTCGTTATATCATGTTTAAACAGGAAACAGTACGTATTCATCAACCATATCGATCGTATAATGTATTATTTGGCAATGGTGTTATTGACTTGTCTATAGTACCAATAAAAAAATATACTCAAGTTGATATTAACGTATTGTTTGGCTTATGTGTAGTAAAACTTTCTGCGCAAACACCCACCAAAATTCATGCAGAATCTTTCTTGGGCGGACTACAATTGCCAGATGAATCAGTCCTTAACTGGGGTAAAAAGCGCTATATTTTTACCGGTAATGGCTCGCATCCCTTATTAGAAGTTAATGCTAAAGCCGTTTTTGGCAATCTAGTTATGGAATTAGTTTAAAAAAAACTTGCCAGACTACCTAAAAAAAGGTACCTTTTTTGCATAAAATTAAGTTCGGGGTGTGGCGCAATTGGTAGCGCACTCGCTTTGGGAGCGAGGGGTTGTCAGTTCGAGTCTGGCCACCCCGACCAGTTTTTGTTTATTTGGCTCTTCTTCCTACTTTGCACGTTTTAACTAACTATCATCATCTTTATAAGTAATTTCTCTATTGTCTTCACAATGAACTTTTCATTGCGATATCTTGTTGACAATCTATAACTTGTTGCCATAAGGAAATTGTATGAAAAAGTATTTTTTAATCGGCCTACTCCTTTGCTCAGCCCTCGCTGCAACAACATATGACGATGACGCAGACATGTGGGTATCATCATACATTATAAATCAAAATGATCAGCTCAAAGTTTCTTCTGCACATTTGCAATTAATACTCAACTTACTCTATTTTTCATACAAGCGCTCGCAAGCAACGCTTGATATACAGCCAATTGCACTTAAAGCATTAGAAGGTCTGTGGAAAGGATGGTTAAATATACTACGCACACGCCGTGATCCATCAACAAAGTTACACAATGAACCGTATACAAAAGAAGAAAAACATTACAGCTATCATTTTTGGCAACAATATATCGAACATAGAGAGTCAGCTCGTTCATATAACCATGCCGTTAACCATGTTATACATGGTGAATTGCTTTCCGATACAATTGCAACACTTGCTATTGAGAACTTACGGCATAATGCACGCAGCATTATCACCAGCGCATTAACTGATATTCAATATCACCTGGGCAATATATTCCAGCAAATGACCCGATCAGACAAGCTATCATCACGTGGAATTTTAGACTTTGTCACTTCATATCTTGGTAAACTCGCACAAGAATCATTTATTCAAGCAGATGATTTAAATACAACTGCAAGCAGAGAAATATGGGAGCTGTTTAAATCAACACAAGAAATCGGTAACTACACATGGAATACAATAGAACATGCACGCGCAACATTTTATTTGGCACATTACAGAGTGTTATATAACGTCATGAAACAACATAATCTAGAAAATCACCATTTTGGAATTATTTTTGATGAACATGGGTTAATTCCAGAAAATAAACGAGAAAAAATATTACCCGTATTATGATTTTTTTCCAAAAAGCACATACCCTACTGCTACCATAAGCGCAAGTGCTGCAAGCAAAGATATAAAAATAAACAAATCACTTATCTTATGCCAATATATTAGATAGCCCATTGTTAATATAAAAACGCCACCTAAAATAAAACCCTCACCGATAAGCGCCGGGGGACCAAATGCTCCTAAAAGAATCATTAACATACCTGCTGCAAGCGCTGAATAAAAATATGTTTTTTCACGATCGTCAACTTTTTGTTCCCACGCGTTCTTGCGCTCTTGCCACTTATATCTTTCTTTATCTTTTGGTTTTTGATGATAGTCTGATGGCTGGTTCGGCAACGGATATATAACCTTGAATCCCCAATGAAATGCAAATGGTAGTACAACCATAATGCCCAATCCAAGTGCAACTCGTCTAATAATATTCAGTTGATTCATTTGATTTATCCCTCACAGCAAAAATAATATCATTTAATAATAGTTAAGTATTACGTATTGCATACAACTCGGTCAATATGTTAGAGCACTAGTAATAGTGTAAACTGCCAAAAAAGGAGTCCGTATGAAAAAAACAAAAAACTTTTTTGCTCACCAAATCACGCTTTCTGCATCGATTGCTACGGGTATTGTGTATATTATTTACGCTGCAATCATTGTTTTTTTACCCGAGTATACATATAAACTAACTGCGAGTTTACTACATATGCGTTCACTTGAACCATTTATGCCATACATACAAGTAACAGGTGAAAACGTTTTTAGTGGCGTTGTGCAAGCTACTTTATATACCTATGGTTTTGTTATGTTGATGCTATTTATATACAAAAAACTATCATGTAAAAATAACGATCATGCCATTTTATATCACTAAGTCATCGGGAAAAAAAGAACGGTTTAGTTTGAAAAAGTTTAAACGCTCGTTGCATCGGGCCGGCGCTAAACCACATTTGATTAATTACATTATTAAAGAAATAAAAAAAATACGCCCGGAAACCACACAACAAGTACATGAATTTGTTACCAAAATGCTACACAAAGAAGCTCGCCCGATTGCTGCACGATATAATTTAAAACAAGCATTAATACAGTTTGGGCCTGCTGGATTTCCTTTTGAACAATTTATTGCACAATTGCTCAAATCACAAGGCTACACAACGGAGATTAACAAACAAGTTAACGGTAAATGTATTTGGTACGAAATAGATATTATTGCACGCAAAGAAAACAAACATTATTTAATTGAATGTAAATTTCATAACCGACAGAATATGAAGTCCGATGTTAAAGTTACACTCTACAATAAAGCACGATTTGATGATATACACAATGCATGGAAAGAAAGTGAAAAAAGGGACAGTACCATAAATCACGACTATCATCAAGGCTGGGTAATAACTAATACCAAATTCACAAGTGTTGCAGAAAAATATGGAGAGTGTGTCGGTTTACGATTAATTAGTTGGACATACCCGTCAACAGGAAATTTACCCGCAATGATAGATCAACTCGGGCTTCACCCAATCACTGCGCTTACGTCACTTACAAAAAAACAAAAACAAGAATTTTTAAACGCAGGCTTTGTTCTGTGCCGTGATGCAGCACAACATAAAAATATGTTTAAACAGTTTGGTTTTTCTGAAAAAAAAATTAAACAACTAATTGCAGAAATAAAAGCTGTATGTAAGTTGGACTGATTTTTTCTTGTGACTACAACAACTTTTTGTAACACTACACACATGATAGTTAAACAACACCGCTACCTAAAACATTTTGACTGGATTACGTTTTTACTCACCTTTAGCCTTTCTGCCATCGGTCTACTTTTTATTTTCAGCGCTACATATAAAGCTGATCAACCATACTCTATATTTTTCAAAAAACAAATATTCGGTGTTGCTTCTGGATTTGTTATTTATTTTTTATTTAGCATTCTTGATTATCGCCGTCTTATGAAATGGGGATATTATATTTATCTTGGTGTTATCAGCCTGCTTATTTTCACTATCGTTAAAGGAAAAATGGGTATGGGTGCTCAGCGTTGGGTTGATTTAGCATTTTTTAGACTACAGCCTTCAGAACTAGCCAAGCTCTTTTTCCCCGCCTTTGTTACTTACTATCTTTATGAACGTAAAGATAACACTGCACAGTTTTCGTTTAACACTTTTATTCCTATCTTACTCATACTTGGTTTTAGCTTCCTTTTAATTGTAAAGCAACCAGATTTGGGCACTGCACTCGTCCTTCTTTTTTGTGGATTAATTACTCTGTGGTGTGCTGGAATCAACAAAAAATTTTTTACCTACAGTTTTATTCTTGTTTTACTTACCGCCCCTATTTCTTGGCATTTTTTAAAACCTTACCAAAAAAGACGTATACTTGTTTTTGTTGGCTACGGCGATGAAAATAAAGAACGATACCACCTTGAGCAGTCAAAAATCGCTATTGGTTCTGGCGGATTATTTGGCAAAGGGTTTCTTAAAGGTACACAAAACAAGTTACGCTTTTTGCCTGAAAGCAGAACTGATTTTATTTTCTCCGTAATTGCAGAAGAAAGCGGCTTTATTGGTGCTCTTTTTGTTCTATGTTTATATATGTTTTTATTCTTTCGCCTACTGATAATGATCGCTCATATTAAAGACCACTTTGTACAGCTTGTGGCACTTGGCATTATTATTCCAATTATGCTCTCAGCACTTATTAATTTATGTATGGTTACTGGTCTGCTACCAATTGTTGGTATCCCGCTGCCACTCATTAGTTATGGCTTGAGCAATTTATGGGTTACGTATGCTGGGCTTGGTTGGTTAAGTGGTATTGCTATGAGAAGATTTTATATCCACAATTAAAATTAAAGAATGCAAACAAACACCCCAAAAAAAATTTTTTTCATAACCCGCCTCTCGTTATGCTACACTACTCTTGCAGTGTATCAAATAATAGTATTTAGTAGTATTAAAAATTAATAAGCTAAAGTAATAAGCATGGAAGAATTAAAAAACATTAGTATACTCACATTGCAAGAAACACCCGAAGAACAAGCAACAGACTTTAATCCACATACATTTGATGAATATATTGGTCAAAAAGAACTTAAAAAAAAATTATATGTGTATACACAGGCTGCTAAAATGCGCGGAGAATCTCTCGATCATTTGTTATTATTTGGCCCACCCGGACTAGGTAAAACAACATTATCACACATTATGGCAGAGGTTATGGGCGTTAATATAAAAATTTGCAGCGGCCCTATGATGGAGCGCACTGGAGATTTGGTCGCCATTATTTCTAGCCTTGGACCACGTGACATTTTATTTATTGATGAAATTCATCGTATGCCAACAGCAGTTGAAGAAGTACTATATAGCGCAATGGAACATTTTCGCGTTGACGTAATTATTGGACAAGGAGCTGGTGCAAAATCAATCAATCTGCCTGTCAATCCATTTACACTAATTGGTGCAACAACAAAAAGTGGCAGCATATCTGCACCATTGCATAGCCGTTTTGGTATTATTGAGCGTCTTGATTTTTATACGGACCAAGAACTTGCAGAAATTGTGTTACAAAGCGCTAACTTTTTAGGGTTGAACATTGATAAAAATTCCGCGCTACAAATTGGTACCTGTGCACGTGGAACACCACGAATTGCAAAAAAAATATTACGCCGAGTACGCGATTTTGCACAAGTACACAACAATAACAATGCAGATGAAAAACTAGTACAAAAAGCACTTTCTTTTTTAGGAATCGATAGAGAGGGGTTAACAAATGTGGATAACAAAATACTCAAAAAAATTATAGAAAATTTTAATGGCGGACCAGTTGGTTTGGAGACCCTTGCTTCATTAATCGGAGAAGACAAAGACACTATAGAAGTTGTTTATGAACCTTTTTTACTCAGAAAAGGATATTTGGAAAAAACACCCCGAGGGCGTCAGATTCCCCATAAAAAATTACCACTTCTAAGAAAAAAGCTATTAGGACAAAATTCACTTATATTAGACTAATCGAAACAGATATGTTTTAGAAACTGTATATAAGCATATCCCAAATGATTTAGTCGGAACATGTTATATGGCCCCCCTGACCCTTATGCAAGCCAATCGACATTGTCAGTATAAGCAGGTAAACTGACGACAAAGCAATATTTTTTGAAAATGAGCAGGAGATTTCCCGATGGCAGGGCACAATAAATGGTCAAAAATAAAACATAAAAAAGCAAAAGAAGATAGTAAACGAGGAAAGGCGTTTACTAAACTTATCAAAGAAATTACAGTAGTTGCTCGTGCTGGTGGTGGCGATCCTTCTGGAAATGCTCGTTTGCGCACATTATTAGAACAAGCGAAGGCCATTAATATGCCACAAGAAAATGCAATCCGTGCAGTTAAAAAAGGTACAGGTGAACTTCCTGGTGTAAGTTACGAAGAACATACGTACGAAGGTTACGGCCCATATGGCATAGCCGTAATTATAGAATCTCTAACAGATAATAAAAATAGGACTGTTGCAGCATTACGCCATATATTTTCCAAACATGGTGGTAATCTAGCAGAAACTGGATCTGTCAGCTGGATGTTTGAACCCAAAGGGGTTATCCGCTTAAAAACCGATAGAACTGAAGATGAGTTACTGGAACTTTTACTTGATTTTGACATAAGCGACCTGCAATATGATGATGATGATATGTTTACTGTGATATGCAATCCAAAAGAAATAGATAAAATAAAAAAAAGTATTGAAGAAGAAACTGTTACAATTGAAAGCGCTGACATTGAACGCATTGCTCAAAATAACGTTGATTTACCAGAAGACCAAGCTCATGAAGCATATGATTTTTTGAACCTACTAGAGGAAAATGATGACGTTCAAAATGTATATACAAACTTAGCATAAAAAGGATCCTATGATTCGTAGCATGACCGGTTTTGCAACACAATCAGTTACACTTATCCTTGATGATGGCGCTTCTGTAGGAGCAACCATTAGCATAAAATCTCTTAACTCTCGTTTTTTTGAGGTAAGTTGTCGTTTACCACACCCATTGAGTAATCTGGAAACGGAAATAATTAAAAAACTAAAGAAAAAATTGTTTCGTGGGTATGTACAATGCACAATTCATGTTGCCGACTTAGGTATTTTTAAAGGCGCTGTCGCTCCAGCAATCAATACTGTCACTAGTTATGTCAATGCTATCCAACAAATACAAAAAAAATCTAATGTTTCTGGCGATATTGAGATAAAACATATCATTCAACTTCCAAATATTTTTACCGTACAAGAACAACAAATTAGTAAAGAATCTGTGAACCATATTTTACAAACACTTGATAGCATTATCGCCCTTTTAATTAAAGAACAAAAAAAAGAAGGTGCCATGCTTGCAAATGATTTGCAAGAACGTATTACAGTCATAAACAAAGAAATGATTGCAGTAGAAAAAGAAGCCATCGCATTGATGGAAAAAAAGAAAAAATTTGTTGATACAGAATTACAAACACTTGAAGCTGACAAAAATAAGCTTATGGAAATTGGCAGAAGTGCTGTATACGTGGTACTTGATAAAATTGATATACACGAAGAAATTACTCGATTCAAAAGCCATATAGAGAATCTTCAAAAACTAATTGAAGATAAAAAAATAGAAAAGGGCAAGCGACTAGACTTTACTCTTCAAGAACTTTCACGTGAAATTAATACTATTACAGCTAAGTGCTCTGATGCTGGTATTAGCACTCGCGCAATTGATATAAAAGTTGAATTAGAAAAAGCACGTGAGCAAACACAAAACATTGTATAGTATAATTACCACCATCTAATTTTTGAAAAGAGAGAACTTACCAGGCAGCCCGCTTTTTGCCACCATGTTTGGTTATTAACTATTTGCGCAGCACAAGAAGCAGACATCTCTACAGCTACATTTGTTTTCATATTATTTTGTAGCATTTTATAACAAATTGCACATGTGCCAAGCAAAGCAACTCCTCCAAAAGCTGTAAATAAAAACCTTCTGTTTTTTCTTTTGTTCCCGATCTTTTGCTGTGATTTTCTTTCAACTTTTTCTTTTTTCTCTGATTCAAATTCCTTATTATTGTTTTCAAAATAAAGGCCCTTGTCTGATAACCATATCTTATCCACGTTACAATTAAGTTGTATTATACGATAATTTTTATGCAGAATGTCATACAACTTAATTTGGCTATTTTTTTGACCTTTATTGACCTTAATAAGGCCGGCAATAGTAGTAGGATTAACAGCAATATCACATATATTTGAAAATTTTTCGAGAGCTTCTACTTTATCATTATCTTCTACTTTATCATTATAATGTATAACACCTAATGTATCATCTTCTGCTAATTGAACCATATTAATTGTACCATCAGCGCAAAGTAAACATAATTTATGCAACTCAGGTAGAACAGAAACTTTTTTTATTTTAAAATTGGTTTTCATTCTTAACGACTTTTCCGCATCCATACTTGAAAAACCGAAAAAGTAGCGATAACCATCAGATTTTTCAAAACCATATTCCCCAGCATAGTAAAATAGTTTTTCTTTGGGATGAATTGCAATTGCACTAATATGGACTTTCCCAAAAATATAGGAAGGATATTCTTGCTTTTTAACTTTTTTTCCTTGCTCTTTAGTTGTTTTGTTGTATACAATAAATTGAGTTTTTGGGTGATATTTGTCGTTACAAATCTCTGTGTCGTCTTTTTTATTAAAAAATCGCGTTACTACACAAAAAAGAGTTAAATTGTTTTTGTTGGGGCCATCACATAAAGCACTATTTGTGTGATATATCTTATCTTTATCAGATGTGGTGGCTACTTTATTTTGTTGATAAGGACGACTTAAAATTTCTTTATAAGACACCCCACAGACTTTTTTTCTTTGTCTTTGAATCTTATAACTGTTTACATCACTCACCTCTATATACACCCTATTAGAGTAGCAATTTTCGCTTAAAATTCTATTGGAAAATAAATCACCCTTATCCTCCATGGCAACAACACGGCCCTGCAATAGCAAAGCAGATAACACACCTACAATAACTAATATAATTTTTTTCATTCTAGGGCCCAACGCAAATAGTTTCTATTTTCAATATTTAGTGGTTTTTATCACAGATAATGATACCATTAAAATTGAGTTATGTATAACACAATTTCACCATCTAATTAATCAAAAAACATTTTTCTCTCAACATTTTTCTCCCTTTGCTATACACTTTCAAAAATAGAAAATTAATTATGCAAACGTGAGTATGGAAAAACATTTTACCCATTTACATTTACATACAGATTTTTCGCTTTTAGACGGTGCTATCAGCCTTGATCGACTGATATCCTTTGGCAAAGAACAACAATGGAGATCACTTGCCATCACTGATCACGGCAATATTTTCGGTGCCGTTAAATTTTTTCAAAAATGTAAAAAAGCTAATATCAAGCCAATTTTAGGTATGGAAGCATACTTAACCGAAGATGTAGCAATAAAACAAATTGATAAAAAGTATTATCATTTGATTTTGCTAGTTCAAAATGAAATTGGGTATAAAAATTTATGCAAATTAATTTCTTTTGCATATCAAAAAGGTTTTTATTTCAAGCCACGTATTGATTACAATACTCTACAAGAATACTCAGAAGGTCTGATCGCAACATCTGCGTGCCTGGGTGGTCATATTCCACAATTATTAAAACATAGTAAAACTAAAGAAGCAAACACACAAATTGATTGGTTTTTAAAATATTTTGGTGAAGAGCGTTTTTACCTTGAAGTACAACCAGAAGATCAAGATGAACAAAAAGTATTAAATCAACAACTGTTTGATATCAGCAAAATACGCGGTGTTAAAACTGTTGCTACTGGAGATTGCCATTTTCCCACCCTTGCGGATCACGAAGCACACGAAGTAATGCTTTCTATTCAAACACACGGCAAAATAACCGATCCAAACCGCTATAGTTTTGGCGATTGCCGAGTCTATATGCGTACTACACAGCAGATGCTTGAAGAATTCAAAGGACACGAAGAAGCCATTTGGCAAGCTGGTGAGATTGCTGATATGTGTAATTTTGACTTTGAAACAGGCAAATTATTTTTCCCCAAGTTTGATATTCCTGATCAAAAAAGTCCTGAAGAACATTTTAAGTTTTTATGCCAACGTGGTTTACAGAAATTAATTGATAAAAAACGTATTGATAATGTTCAGAAAAATGTTTATCAAGCACGCCTTTATGAAGAAATGAATCTAATTATCGATATGGGTTTTGTCGGCTACTTTTTAGTAGTAAGTGATTTTATTCAATGGGCACGTGCAAAAAAAATTCCCGTTGGCCCAGGACGTGGATCTGCTGCTGGTTCACTTGTTGCCTGGTGTTTAGAAATAACCAACATCGACCCACTTAAATATAATTTACTTTTTGAAAGATTTTTGAATCCTGAGCGTGTGACAATGCCTGATATTGATATCGATTTCTGTATTGAAGGACGGGATGTTGTTATTGGTTACGTTCGCGATAAATACGGACATGATAAAGTTTGCCAAATTATTACTTTTGGTACAATGATGGCAAAAGGTGTAATTAAGGATGTAGCACGTGCACTTGGTTTTTCTTTTGAAGATTCTAATGCTATCACCTCTTTGATTCCTGATCAACTTAAAATTACCCTCAAACAAGCACTTGAGCAAGAGCCACGATTGCAAGAATTAATCGACAATAATCCAAAAGCTCAAAAATTATTTGATCTCGCATTTCGCCTTGAAGGGTTAACACGCCATGCATCAAAACACGCTGCCGGTATTGTGATCTCACCTGAGCCAGTTGATGAAGTACTACCGGTATATGTACCACCAAAAACAGCTGAATTAGTCACACAATATGCGATGACAGAACTTGAGAGTCTTGGTTTTCTGAAGATTGATTTTTTGGGACTCAAAAACTTAACACTTGTCGATCGCGCCGTTACGTTAATCAAAAAAAACCACAGTGTTGATATTAATATTGATATGCTACACCTTGATGACAGAAAAACATTTGAGCTTATTTGTGCGGGTAAAACATCTGGTGTATTCCAACTAGAATCTGAAGGTTTAAAAGAAGTGTTACGCAAACTGCAACCAGAAACATTTGAAGATATTATTGCTGTAAATGCATTGTATCGCCCTGGCCCACTTGGCTCTGGAATGGTAGATGATTTTATTGAGCGTAAACATGGACGACAAAAAATTACCTATCTATTTAAAGAACTCGAGCCTATCTTAAAACCAACTTATGGTGTTATTGTTTATCAAGAACAAGTTATGAAAATTGCTTCAACTATTGCGGGATATTCACTTGGACAATCCGATATCTTACGCCGTGCAATGGGCAAGAAAAAAGTTGAGGTGATGAAAGAGCAACGAGCACTCTTTTTAGATGGTGCACAAAAAAATGGCTTTGATAAACAAAAAGCTGGTGAGCTTTTTGACTTGATGGCCTACTTTGCAGGATACGGTTTCAACAAATCACACTCGGCAGCATATGGATTAATCGCATATCAAACAGCATATTTAAAAGCAAATTATCCTGCTGAGTTTATGGCATGCTTGATATCACTTGAGGCAACCAGTGCAGATAAAATGTCTTTTTATTTACAAGAAGCAAAAGATATGGGATTAGAGATTATTCCACCCAATATTAACCGCTCAGAAGTTGATTTCACGGTTGTTGATGGCAAAATAATTTTTGGATTACAGGGTATTAAGAGTGTTGGGCACGCTTCACTTGACAATATCATTGCAACACGGAAGAAAAAACTCTTTATTGATTTGCTTGATTTCTGTACTCAAATTGATTTACGAACCTCAAATAAGCGTGTGATTGAACATTTGATCTATGCTGGTGCGTTTGATCATTTGCCAGGTAATCGAGCACAACAGCATAAGGAGCTTTCTCGTATTATCGAGCTTGCATTAGAAAAAAAGAAAGCAGAGCTCACTGGACAAATGGGTTTATTTATCAATAATGGTGAAAAAAAAGATGAACCAGATTTATATACCTATCAACCACTTGCTGAATGGACAGACAAAGAAAAGTTAGAAAAAGAGCAAGATGTTGTTGGGTTCTATTTAAGCTCTCATCCACTTGAGACATATCGCACACAAATAAATTGGTTTGCTCCAACAGCCATCACAGACATTCTTACACATACACAAACGTACAACCAACAACAAGAACCGTTAGCACTTACTTGCGGATTGCTCAAAAGCAAAAAGGAGATAATAACTAAAAAAGGTGACCGCATGGCCTTTGTCCAACTTGAAGATATGTCTGGTGTTGCTGAAATCATTTTGTTTCCCAAAATATTCCAGTCTGTTGAACAATGGCTAACAAGCGAGTATCACGTATTTGTAGCAAAAGGATTTGTCGACTTAACCACAACACAGAAATGTAAAATTAAAGCAAATGAATTTATGCCAATTGAACTTATTTTAAAAGAATGGAAACAGATCTTTAAAGCATCTCTAACACTACCTAATACTTTTGATACAACATTACTAAAAAACCTCGAAGAAACATTAGTCGATGGTAGCATTCCACTAGAAATTTTGTTTTGTGAAAATGGCAAAAACTTGTGTTTAATAACCAATAAAAAAATTGCACTCGATGATAACACGCTCTATACACTAGCAAAGCACAATATTTCTGCACAAATCAAGTTATAATATTATTTTTTCAAATATGCTTGAGCCTTTTTATAGCACCATTCATCATGTGTTTTTAATTTTAATAAAAACATTTGTAACTTTTTATCGTTATTACTTGCAAGAAAACAATCAACCGCTTTATATAGATGATGTACTACTTTTTCCTGTGGTGCATCTTCATCTAAAATAAAAAAAAACAACATTTTTTTATGCATGTTTGCTGCCTGCGCATCATCAAGAAGCATATCAAGTCGTTTTGTGATATCATGAGCTTTGCGATAATTATTTTTTTCTAGCAACAACTCAAAAAGATTGTTTAAACAACTAATAGCTTGTTGCTTACGATCGAGTTGAAGATATAGATCTGCAGCATTTTTGAGATATAATTCTTTTTTTGGAATCAGTGTTATTAAATGTTCATAGACAGCTACTGCTTCAAGTAATCTATTTTCTTTCTGATATAATTGCGCTGCATGATGATATTCTGCTGCTGCTTGCTCATCATCAAAAGCCCATAAAAGATCTCCTGCCAATTGAGATGCAAATGCCTGATCTTCAATTGAGTATGAAAGTAATCGATATACGCCCATTGCACGTTCTTTTTCTCCACGAGCAACACATTCGGCCAGCTTAAACCAAGCAACGGAATATTTATCTAATGGTATTTGTTGCCTCATATTTTTGTCCTTTTTTTTAAAATACTATAAGTACATAAAAGAGATGATACGCTTTTTTTAGCTATGTTACTTATTTATTATTTAATACCATCACATTCGAATGAGAAAATCAATCAATGGCTATACTCTTTGTATCTATTTAGTGACTTTCGGTAGTAACATTACCAGAAATCGCATCTACAAATGACTTTTCTGCCCCTGAGCTACGTGAATAGCTTTTTTTTATAATAGTTTTTTTTCTTGTAGATGATAAAGGACTTCTTTTTATTGTTCTTGTCCCGGCAGCCCTATTATTACTCACCTCAGCATATTTTGAAACAATAATCAGAGAAGGATACCGAGTCTCAATCATTTCATCATTTTGTCCACTTTTTCTTAGATCCGCCATCGGCGAACCACTTCTCTTTTTCATACAAACGATAACTGAACAGAAAGCAAATGCTCCGACTAAAAACATATATTTTAGAAAATTCATGTACTCATCCTTTTAAAATAACCCTTCTTGGTCTTTGTTTCAGTAATGAGGTTAAAATTTTCAACTGAATAATTACAATAAAAACAACCATAAAAAATACATTTTTACTCACGAACCATTTTATTCAGTATCGGTAATAACAGCAACTTTGATTTAAGCCATAACATGCGCTCGCATGAATTAAGTGCATCATTAAGTTGGCTATCATTACGACGTAGTACTCGTGATGAATATTTTACAATATCACGCATAGCATCATTAATTTTACGTGCACCCTTCCACAACGAAGTATAGCTACCTTCATACATTAAATCATGAGATTCATATAGTGCTGTAATAGCCTTGAGCAAATCATAATTATCATTCACACAGGCAATGACTCCAGCTCTGTCCAAATTATCCCCCTGAGTAAGAGCGTATACATCATGATCGACTGCATGTATCACTGCCTGAATGTCACGATCAAATAAACGACAATGAGAAACATGTGCGTAATGATTAGTTAATTCTGCAACCTGACCCAATATGGCAGCAAGAGTTGCTGAGTGCTCTTCTATCTGTAGATCTAATTTTCGTATAACATTAGAAGCTGTTATAATTGCTGAGATATTTTGATCTTCAAAAGCGCCTACCAATTCCGTAAACTCTGAACGTATCGAATTAAGGGCTGCCAAAACTTTAACTTGCTCTTGCAGTGTATATGCCAGATGCATAGCCCATTTATCACGATTTGCAAGTGTATGCGTTATTCTTGATACTCCTGAAACAATACGATAGAATCCATAAGTAGCTGCCAGCCATATACCACCAATTAGAATACCCTCAGTTGATTGACACACAAGACTATTTCGTTGTTGATCAAAAGTACTATGTTTCAGTATTTTTCTGGATAAAATTCCTACAATAGTTCCCCTTACTTTTTCATCTATTTTTCTCATTAAAGGAACTGTATTACCTTCTTGTGTTGCTCCTACTTGCATTGTCAAAAAATGATAATACCCATACCCTGCAGCTACAGCGCTAACTAAACCTGGCAACGATGATACCTTCTGTTTATCTGTTTTATAAGGTAAGCTCTCCAATAAAATATATTTTGCTTCACAACACAGAACGATAAAGAAACTTCCTATCACAAAAAGTTGCATTTTTTTGAAATTTTGCATCAAAACGCCTTTCTTTTTATAAAAAACATTACACATTGAGTGTAATTAGAGATTATAATAAAAAACGAGAAAAGTCTATTTTACAAATTCATACGGTATCTCAATATATAAAATATAGCGGCAATTAATATTGCCGCTATATAGTTCTCAACACCTTATTGTTACTTATACTATAGTATTTTTAGTAGTAACGTAGTTTTTCTAAAGCATTATTTAAAAATTTTAATTTTTTGGATATATCACAAAATTTACTGAGTTATATTTTTAGTAATCAATCTAAATAAATCCTTTAAAAGATATAATCTTATAACAATTTTGTATTTCTTCATCTTTCTCTTTTATTTCTTTATCTTTACAATGATTGATAGTCTTTAGATTGGAAATCAAAATACCGTACTCGTTGTTCTTCTTCTTTAACAATTTGTTTTCTTTTTTCATAGAAGCAACACAGTCCGATTTCTCTTTTATTTCTTTATCTTTACTGCAATTGCTAGCGTGTAGATTGGAAATAAGAATACGTTGTCTGCTTATTTCGTTATTCAACAATTCGTTTTTTTCTTTCATAGCAACAATATAATCCGATAGGATATCTATTTTTTTGTTAGAATATAGAGCTATTTGCGCCCCAACTGCAAGCTGTACACCTGTAATAAGCCTGTCACCTACTTTTATAATATCATTGCTTGACCATTTTTCCGACAAATCTAGCATGCTACTACATAGATAACTGGTAAAGTAATTTTGTTGTACGCGATATTCATTCCTATTATCTCGAGGCATAACATTATAGACAATTACGGAACTGTTTTTAAGGGCTTTTGCAAGTTTCTTATCATCTGTACTTTTTCTTAAATAATAATTGTTTATTCGTTTTACAACAAAGCGTTCCGCATCATCTACCGATTGTAATGGCTTATTAGGTTCTATTACATCCATAGTTCTACTCAGATTTTCATCCTCTTTTACTGGAAAATTTCCATTTTTAAGCATGTGAAATGTACAACGAAGCGTAATGCCGGTTATGTTATCATAAAATTTATGGTCTAACGTCTTCAAAGACTTTTCTTCCATTGCATAAGAGAGTGCGCTGAATAAAGATAGAGATAGTAAAGCTAATTTATTATGATAATTCATCATATAATATTCCTTGATATTGTTCGTTAAATAAATACTTCCTTATCTGATTACTACACTCTTGACTAAACACTACTCAAATAATGATAGATAATCATTGCACAGGTAGAAATAAGTGTCAATAAAAAAAACACTGAAAACACATATTGAACTTGCCCACCTGTTGCTTATGGAAATAACCTCAAGATACGCGCCTGTTTGTAATTTAAATAGCGCAACATTAAAAAAGTTTGCAAATAGGAAATTTTGTGTAATATCTTAAACAGAACAGAAAAGATTAATATAAAACAGTTGGTTTAAAGACAGTCAAATTGTTACCTAAAAATAGTGCCACTGTTAATCAGAATTTTAATTTTATAATAAGCTTTAGATAAAAACTACAAAATACCTCAAAGATGGTGCCGGGGGTCGGAATCGAACCAACGACGCTGAGCTCTTCAGGCTCACGCTCTACCACTGAGCTACCCCGGCATTAGAAATAAGAAAAATATATAAAAAACAACGTGTATAGTATCAACTCAACCTTTTTTGTCAACGATTGTCAACGATAAACCTAATTATAGCAGCAAAAATACATCGCGTATACCAAAAATTATTCAAAAAATTGTTTGTCTGTTATACTCTCAAATACGTATATATACAATAAAGTTACGATGCGTACAAGTACAAGCGTACGAATAATAAGGATTGTTCTTATCATCATGGACGATTTAAAACAAAAAATAACGAATATAAAAAAAGAATTTGAAGAGCAAATCAATTATGCCACTGAAGAAAAGCACCTTGAAAATATCAGAATCGCTTTTCTTGGACGCAAGGGAAAAATAACTTCTTTGATAGCCAGCTTCAAAATGTTACCCGTAGAACAAAAACGAGAATGGGGGCCCCTACTCCAAGAACTCAAACAATTTTGCCAATCACTTTACACAAAAAAACAAGTATCGCTAAAACAAGCAACAGGCAGCAGCCAACAAAAGAAAAAACTTCACTTTGATGTAACAGCATACAAACCAAACCAGCAATATGGTAGCCTGCACATTTATACACACCTTACTCAGAAATTAGAAGACATTTTTATCAGCATGGGATACAAACGTGCTGATGGCACAGAAATTGAAACTGATTACTATAATTTTAGCGCACTAAATATTCCAGAAAACCATCCGGCACGAGATATGCATGATACATTTTGGCTCACTATTCCTGGCATGCTTATGCGCACGCATACTTCCACTATACAAATCCATGCAATGGAGCAACAAGAATTGCCGCTTGCACTTTTTGCACCTGGTCGAGCATATCGTAACGAGGCAACCGATGCTTCACACAATTTTATGTTTATGCAAGTCGAAGGTTTATTCGTTGATAAAAACGTTTCTATGGCACATTTACTTGGTACCGCACAAGCATTTTTGCAAAACATATTTGGAAAAAATGACTTAAACATTCGCGTTCGCCCTGGATATTTTCCATTTGTCGAACCAGGAGTCGAAATTGATTGTTCTTGTCCATTTTGTTCTAATGGATGTTCTGTATGCAAACATACTACATGGATTGAGCTACTTGGCGCTGGACTTGTACACCCAAATGTTCTAGACTCCTGTGGAATTGATTCATCTATCTATTCAGGATTTGCTTTTGGTATGGGACTTGAGCGTTTGGCTATGATTCTTTATAGAATAAACGATATACGATTGTTTCATAGTAATTCACTCAATTTTCTTACACAGTTTTAGCCTTTTATACATGTTGCAATCGAGAGATTAGTAATGGATATAACAAAACTCATTATTCCCGCTGCCGGCTTTGGTACACGTTTTCTACCATTAACAAAATCTGTTCCCAAAGAAATGATTCCACTTCTTAGTCAACCAGCCATTCACTATATTGTAGAAGAAGGCATTGCATCAGGAATAGAACATTTTTTAATAGTAACCTCACGTAATAAGCAAGCCCTTGTTAATTACCTAGATGCATCACCAGAACTTGAGTATTTTTTGGAAGAAAAAAACAAACTTGATTGTATTGCTAGTATAGAAAAAATTCTTCGAGCCGCACATTTTACGTACATCAGACAATCTGAAGCATTCGGGCTTGGCCATGCAATTTGGACAGCTCGGCATACAATCGGCAAAGAATATATTGGTATTTGCTTACCGGATGATATTATTATTGGCAAACAACCTGCACTTTCGCAGCTTATACGCATTGCGCGCCAAGAAAAAGCAAGTGTTATTGCTGTACAAGAAGTGCCACCACACGTTGTCAGCTCGTATGGCGTTATAGCTATTAAAAAACAAATTACTCCTAATTTATTTCAAGTTTCTGACCTAATAGAAAAACCAAGCACGAAAGATGCACCCTCAAATTTAGCTATTATTGGACGCTATATTCTTTCTCACAAGATCTTTCATGCACTTAATGAAATTTCTGATTATGCAACTGATGAACTACAATTAACTGATGGTATCAGTCAAATGATGAAAAATAATGAAAAGGTATTTGCATATAAAGTACAAGGTACCCGATATGACATCGGCACTCCTATTGGCTGGATTAAAGCAACTATAAGCCTTGCAGCTCAACACCCAGAGTATGGCCCACAAATCAAGGAATTTCTTTCTGACTTTGATACTCTTGATTCTTTCTTATACAACAAAGAAAAAAATATTAGCCATCATACGTAACAATACTTTATAAATTGATACATAAACACACTTGTTAAATATATTTTTATTTTTTTAAATTATTGCCATTTGACACACAAGTGTGGTATTATCTTTTTGAATTAGAATACCAAAAAAGGATATATATGAAGAAAAAAATGATTATTTTATCATTTCTTATTTTTGCGTGGTTATTTTGTACACTACAAAATCTTACTGCCTGCCCTACCTGTATTGGTGATGTTAATCATAAGACACCGGTATTTTTTAGTGACGACTTCTATCGCGCACAGACAATTAACGAAGAAAATGAAAATTCAGACACAGATGAAAGCAATAAAAATGACGACAATGAATACGAAGATAATAACGAAGACGATGAACATCATTATAACTACAATATGAACACCGATTATGATTATTAATGGAAATAAGCAGAGGAAACAATAATGAAACTAAAATATTTATTATTTATATGCGTAAGTATAGTATCACCTTTCATAATTGCAGCACCCGATTGCTTAGATAATAGTTGGCATATGCAAAAACGAGGTGATCTAAAAGATTATCACAGCGTTCAATGCAACTGCCCATGTGGAATATTTACATCAAGCAATAATTATCGTATTTTAGCAGATCGTAATATGTGTTTTAAATGCAAACATTATCGAAATCCACGTCCTATACCAATCAACAAAAAAAAGTCATATCTTTTTAGCTCAATTGATACGTACTCAATTGATACAATAAAAACGAACACAACCATAAAAAATATTTAAATTTAGATAACCCAATGAAAAATAAACATAGTGCTATATTATTTGTAACTCTTATCTTTTTTAATACGCTAGCAGTTGGCTCTGATTCTTGGTTAAATACAACTTATAATTATCTTTTTTCTAAAGCTGGATCTGCAATCAATTGGATAAAGGAACACCCTAAATTATCATTAGGCTTACTTTCATCGGGAGCTATAAGCTTAGGTTTAGAATCTATCCCAAAATTCATAAATGCCTCAAAGTATAGAATATAGCGGCAATTTGGATTGCTGCTATATAGTTTTCAACTTTCTTATTCCATCGAATAAAAATACCTCGCCAGCTATTCAGATGTCCAAATGTTCTTTCAATAATCCATCGATGTCGAGAGATTGTTTTTTCTGGCTTTAGTTTCGATTTTCTTTTATTTTGAGAAATAAGCGGAATAAAGCCATTTTTTTTCAAAAATGTTCTTGTGTTGTTTGCATCATAAGCTGTATCTGCTGCGCAAACAGTTAGCTTGTGTGGAAGTAAAATTGGTATATTTTTAATTACTTTTCTTGCAAAAATATTGTCATGTCTATTTGCTCCAGAAATTGCAATTCCAAGAATAACTCCATTTTGATCAACACAAATATGCTTTTTTGTTCCTATCTTTCTTCGATCAACTGGACTTGGACCAACTTTTTCTCCTCCCAGCGGTGCTTTGGAAACTGATCCATCAATTGCTATCCACTTCATCATTTCACAATTTTTTCTTTGGTATTTTTTCAAAATTTTTATACAAAAATTTCG